>CAITID010000149.1 GCA_903892335.1 uncultured Actinomycetes bacterium | reverse complement strand
GCCGTGGACACTGCCTAATTCTACGACGGATACTTGCATCATCATAAAAGCATGGATTTTAAGCGTAAAAAACGGGGCCTCTTCATGAGACCCCGTTTAAATTACTTACTTTCTTTTTAGCGACGCTTCTTCGCTTTCTTAGCTGGCTTTGCTTTCTTTGCCGCTTTCTTTACTCTGCTTACCTTCTTTGCCTTTGCAGGCTTGCTTGCTTTAGTAGCTTTTGCTGGAGCAGCTTTAGCAGGTGCAACAGGTGCTGCGCCTAACTTCTTTGCACCAGAAATAACATCTTTCAAACCTTTTGCTGCAAGGAAGCGAACCTTCTTGCTTGCTTTAATTTGAATTGTTTCACCGGTAAATGGGTTACGGCCCTTACGTGCTGGACGGTCAACCTTCTTGAACTTACCGAAATCATTGATCATTACATCTTCACCTTTTGAGATGTTGCGAACGATCGCATCAAATACAACTTCAACTGCGCGAGCAGCTTCTTTCTTACTGTCACCAAATTGTGGTGCCAAGTAAGCAATGAACTGGGCTTTGTTCATAAAATCCCCTTATTTACGTGTAAAAAATTAAGCATTTGCTTAACTGAGGGTTAATCTAAGGGGTGAGCAAAAATTTGGTGGACATCCAATTCGGTGTGTCGCAGTTAAAATATTGATACAGACCGCTTAAAAGTAGTGAAAATTAAGGGTTTTAACGATCAGTTTTTAACTTTTTAAAAACTCTAAATAATTACTTTAGAGTTGGTTCTACTTGATTGGCAGTGTTTTAGGCTTAAAAATCGCTCTTTTTGATTCAAACTCAGTGACCTTATCAATTTTAGTAAAGGTTAATCCGATGTCATCTAGCCCCTCGATTAAGCGCCAACGGGTGTAATCATCGATCTCAAAATTTAAACTCACGCCTTCATAGGAGATGGTTTTGCTCTCAAGGTCAGCAGTTATTTGAGTTTCTGGCTTTTCTTCAATGATCTGCCAAATCTTTTCAATCTCATCCTGCGGCAAAATCACCGTTAATAGCCCAGCTTTTTGGGAGTTGCCTCGGAAGATATCGGCAAAGCGGCTAGATAAAACAACTTTAAATCCATAATTTTGCAGCGCCCAAACCGCATGCTCTCGGGATGAGCCAGTTCCAAAATCAGGGCCTGCTACCAAAATCGTTGCGCCCTTGTATTGCACCTGATTTAACACAAACTCAGGGTCATTGCGCCAAGCACCAAATAGCCCATCTTCAAAACCACTTTTTGTGATCCGCTTTAGATAGACCGCTGGAATTATCTGGTCGGTATCAACGTTGCTGCGGCGAAGCGGCAGTGCGCTACCAGAATGCTTAGTGAACTTATCCATTTATAAATCCGCCGGTGAAGCCAGAGTTCCTTTAATTGCAGTTGCTGCTGCAACTAATGGACTTACTAGGTGTGTTCGCCCGCCTTTTCCTTGGCGGCCCTCAAAATTTCGATTGCTAGTTGATGCTGCGCGCTCACCAACAGTTAATTGATCTGGATTCATGCCTAAACACATTGAGCAGCCAGCACTTCGCCACTCAGCACCAGCATCTAAAAAGACTTTATCTAGACCCTCTGCTTCTGCTTGTAATCTAACGCGGGCTGATCCAGGAACAACTAATAATCTAAGTGAGCTGGCAATTTTCTTACCCTTTAATACATCAGCGGCAGAACGCAGATCTTCAATGCGACCATTAGTGCAAGAGCCTAGAAATACAGTGTCCACCTTAATATCTTTAAGTGGTGTGCCAGCTGTTAAGCCCATGTACTCGAGTGCTCGCTCTGCTGCGCCGCGATCTTCGGCATTAGCAATATCTGCTGGATTTGGAACTGATGCCGATAGCGGTAAACCTTGACCAGGGTTAGTTCCCCAAGTTACAAATGGTGCTAACTCATCAGCATTTAAATTAACCTCAACATCAAATTTTGCATCGGCATCCGTTGTTAAAGTCTTCCAGTATGCCAAGGCAGCATCCCAATCAGCACCTTCTGGTGCATGTGCTTTGCCTTTAACATAATCAAAAGTGGTTTGATCTGGCGCAATTAAACCTGCACGGGCGCCGGCCTCAATCGACATATTACAAATAGTCATGCGAGCTTCCATTGATAGAGCGCGAATTGCACTTCCACGGTACTCCAAAATATATCCCTGGCCACCACCAGTACCAATCTTTGCAATAACTGCCAAAATAATATCTTTGCTAGTTACACCTGGCTTCAAACTTCCCTCAACATTTATTGCCATAGTTTTTGGTCTAATCAGTGGCAAGGTTTGAGTAGCTAACACATGCTCTACCTCGCTGGTGCCAATACCAAAAGCTAGCGCACCGAAGGCGCCATGCGTTGATGTATGAGAATCTCCGCAAACAATTGTCATACCAGGTTGAGTAATTCCAAGTTGTGGACCAACTACGTGGACAATTCCTTGATCGATATCACCTAATGAATGCAGGCGCACACCAAACTCGGCACAATTCTTACGTAATGTGTCTACCTGCAATTTAGATACTGGATCGGCAATTGGTTTATCAATATTTAGGGTCGGCACATTGTGATCTTCAGTTGCAATAGTTAAATCAGGGCGGCGCACTTTGCGATTAGCTAAGCGAAGTCCATCAAATGCCTGCGGACTTGTTACCTCATGAATTAAATGAAGGTCGATATAAAGTAAATCGGGCTCATTGGCAGTGGCAGAGACAATATGCTCAGCCCAAATTTTTTCAGCTAATGTCTTTCCCATTTACTTAACTTACTCCTTCACTAATTTAGAACTTTAATCAAACTCCCTGAAATTTGCTTCTCAATAAGTGAGATGGCATTATCAGAGTGTGGACAGAAAGAATAGCGGGGTTGGCGTCTTAGACAAAGCGCTATCCATTATGGCTGCGCTAGAGGCGGGACCAAGATCACTTAGCGAATTAGTTTCAGCAACTGGTATCGCACGTCCTACTGCGCACCGGTTAGCGGTCGCACTTGAGTTTCATAGATTAGTTAGCCGCGATTTTTCTGGTCGTTTTATATTGGGTGCGCGGTCGGCCGAGTTAGCTTCAGCCGCTGGTGAAGATAGATTATTGGTTTTGGCAGCGCCAGCACTTATTGCACTGCGGGATGCAACTGGTGAAAGTGCCCAGTTATATCGCCGGCAAGGAGATTCTCGGATCTGTGTTGCAACCGCTGAGCGCCTAAGTGGATTACGCGATTCTGTTCCAGT
>CAITID010000148.1 GCA_903892335.1 uncultured Actinomycetes bacterium | reverse complement strand
TATCAATTCCACCAAAAGTTTCTTGGCCTGTGATCGCATCCTCGACTCGTTCGGCAAGCAAAATCATCCCAGCACATGAGCCATACGTTGGCATGCCTGCCTTAATTCGATCTCTAATCAGATCTATCAAATTAAAGCTTCGAGCTAATTTTGCAATTGTGGTTGATTCACCGCCAGGAATTACCAAAGCATCAATATCGCGAATCTGCGAATCGGTTTTAACAGCTAAGGCAATTACTCCACAATCACTTAAAGATTGAATGTGCTCTTCTACATCACCTTGGAGCGCAAGTACTCCAATTTTCATTAACTACCAGCCTCGCTCCGCTAATCGATGAGGTGCTGGAATGTCTGCGACATTTATGCCGACCATCGCTTCACCAAGCCCGCGAGAAACATCAGCAATTACCTTGGCATCTGTGTAATAAGTAACCGCCTTAACACATGCTGCAGCGCGCTTTGCTGGGTCGCCAGACTTAAATATGCCAGAACCAACAAACACACCATCTGCGCCTAATTGCATCATCATCGCTGCATCAGCTGGTGTTGCAATTCCACCTGCTGTGAAAAGTACAACTGGTAATTTTCCAGAACTTGCTACCTCTTTAACTAATTCATATGGAGCTTGTAATTCTTTCGCCGCAACATATAGCTCCTCTTCGCGCATGGAAGAAAGGCGTCTAATTTCACCAGCGATTGTTCGCATGTGAGTTGTTGCATTAGAAACATCACCAGTACCAGCCTCACCCTTTGAGCGAATCATGGCAGCACCTTCATTTATTCGACGCAATGCTTCACCTAAATTTGTCGCTCCACAAACAAAGGGAATTGTGAAATTCCATTTATCAATATGGTGTGCATAATCAGCCGGAGTTAAAACTTCAGACTCATCAATGTAATCAACACCTAAACTTTGGAGAATTTGTGCTTCTACAAAATGACCAATACGCGCTTTCGCCATTACCGGAATTGACACAGCAGCTTGAATTTTTTCAATCATATCTGGATCAGACATACGAGCAACGCCACCTTGAGCTCTGATGTCAGCTGGTACACGTTCAAGTGCCATCACAGCAACAGCGCCTGCATCTTCTGCAATCTTGGCTTGAGCAACATCGATGACATCCATAATGACGCCACCCTTTAGCATTTCTGCCATGCCGCGTTTTACTCTTGCGGTTCCAGTTTCTTGAACCATTGCTCCCCCAAATAAATGCCTATTGCGATAGGGCCAAAGTCTACTAAGAAATTTAGATTTAGCGCGCCCGCCTAAATCCCTTAACTGAGCGCATAACTTAAAACTGGTGGCGCACTGCTCAAAAAGACCCAAGTTTTACCGGGTGTGAGATTTAAATCATTTCCTTCAAGATCAAACCACCTCGTAAAGGTATCTCCGACACTTCGTTCCCACTTGATCGCCAGCGCTTTGCCATCACGAAGTAAAAATCCATCTCCAGAACCAACTGTGATTGAAAGTGGAGTAATTCCACCAAACTTATCACCATATATCGAATCTTCAATCTTTACATTCTGCACAATTGCATTTTCAATCAACAATGGATTTTGTAAAGAATCAATATTTAATTTGTTATTAAAGTAGATGTTCCATTTTTTAAGCGTAACATCCCATTTTAATTCATATGAAGCATTAGGCCATTTGATTTTTATCGAATTCAATTCCTTGGCTAACTTTGAACCTTCACCAAAATTCCAGGGTGATTTCGTTAACGTAACTAAATCCATTTTGTATGTCTCCACCGCTCTTTTAAGTAGCAGTGATGGATATAAAATCATGTTCACTGGCCCAATTCTCTCTGGATCACGATCAAAAATTGATGGCGGATTTCGCTCGGCGGATAAATTATTTAGATTGGCCTTTGCAAGAACTGGTCGCATCTTTGTTTGTGATCCACTGTAGGCAAATGCGATCCGCCCAAATGGTGCCAACAAATCAATATCTGAAATTCTTGCTGATCTAACCGGGCCAATTACTTCTGGCAGTTTTGAGGAAAAAATCGCCAGTAACCGAGTTAATCCTGATTCAACCTGCTCTACATAAACTATATCCGCATCTTGTACACCTATTTGTGGATGAGCAGCCTCAGTGTCATCGATTTTTACTGCCAACAGGAAATCATTTGATCCCGGCAGACCAGTTAAGTAATTTAGTTGAACGGGAGTATCGGGCTTCTTTTGAGATGTTAAGGATGGAAGAAATCCAGAATTACCAATGAAGATTATCGGAATGATGATTAAAGCAGCAACTAATAACCTGCGAAGTGCTTTCAAAGCGCATCATCCTCAAAACTGTACTTCACTGGAAGTGGTGCTTTTCCAGCTAATCTAAATAAACGAATAAAGATTTTGTTTCGCAAATTGCGGGCAGAATTAACCGACTCCAAATGCAGATTAATTGCCAATCTAATTTTGCTGGTGATGTCAGATAATTCAATCAATAGTTCAGATGGCAGCTCTAGCGTTTCATCATAAGCAATTTCTTGAATCATTTTGAGTGCTTCAGACAGAACACTCTCCGCCTCTGATCGACCTGCAATTCCAGCATCCCGGGCGGAGTGCGCAGCGTTTGAAATCAAGAATGCAGTTGCCGGATCAATATTAGATTCTCGGACAATCTCAGTAGCGATCGCAGCACGTTTTTGTAATAATGAATCCAAAGTCGCCCAGGAAGTTTCAACTCTGTGGTGTAATCGATCTAATCTTGAAGCTAAAAAGGTGAGGTACCAAAGAATTAAAAGAACTAGTGCTGCGATTACTATCTGATTTAGATTCATTTTATCGCCGGTTCCAAAATCTATTATCTGAAATTAATCCAACTTTTTCATTACCAGCCATAGCCATTTCATACACGGTCAGGATTTGCTCCGCCACAACCTGCCAATCATATTTTTGAGAGCTTAATTTTCCACGATTACTCAATTGTTTTTGCTTTTCACTATCCCTTAACAAACCAATCAGTACTTTTGCTAAATCTGAACTATCCTCATTTTTAAAGAGTAAACCGGCATCTCCGTTTTCCAGAACTGCTTTAAAGGCAGGGATATCACTTGCTACAACAGGAGTGCCTGCAGATAAAGCCTCAGTCAAGATTATGCCAAAGGATTCACCGCCAGTATTTGGTGCAACGTAGATATCAATAGATTTCAATAATGAAGCTTTTTCTTGATCCGTAAGAAATCCAAGAAAAACTATTCGATTTCTAAGTCCGACATCTAATCCCTTTATGAACTCATCGCCATCTCCTGGCCCAGCGATCAATATGCGAACATCTGGAATGAATCTAGCAATAATTGGAAGCGCGGCGAGAAGTACTTGTAATCCTTTGCGTGGTTCCTCAAATCTTCCAATAAATCCAAGAGTGTTCGGGTTGCGCCAATGAATCGTTGGTTGAGCATTGGCGTACTGCGCGCCTTCGATTCCATTTGGGATAACCACTGCATCAGTGTCAAAGTGTTCTTTCAAAGTTTTTCGTGCGCTCTCACTGACTGCAATTCGAGCAGTTAGTTTTTCAACGATCGGCTCAAGAATTGGTCCAATTGCATAAATCGCTTTCTGTTTTGGCGAGGAAACATGGAAGGTTCCAACCATTGGTCCAGTTGCTGCAGAGCATGCAAGTAAGGACAGTGAAGGGATCGCAGGTTCATGAAGATGCAACAAATCGAAATCACCCTGCGCAATCCATTGCTTCACACGAGAGCTTGCAATTGGGCCAAATAAAACTCGCGCTACTGAACCATTAACTGGAATAGAAATTGGTTTGCCAGCATTTACTAACCAATCCTCTTGAATACTCTCCTCATTTGTAACAGGTGCAAATACGGAAACTTGATGTCCTTCATCAAGTAAGTGGCGAGTAAGTTCTCGAATATGGGTTTGTACACCACCGGGTGAATCCCAACCGTATGGGCAAACCATTCCAATTTTAATTTTTTTCATCGACCCAAATCCGCTGCAACATATGCCAGTTTACTGTGGATGATTTTATCCCGGTAGCAAAATTATCCGCCATTAACTGGGTAAGTTGCTGCACTTTCTCCTCAATGCTACCTTCGGTGGGAATTGGGCCGATATTTTGAAATTCAATATGTATTCCCTGCTTTGTATAAGTTATGAAGGCGGATATAAAAGCCGATTTTGAATCTAAAATCAGTCGAGCTGGCCCAGATGGCATCTTTGCTACTCCGTCAAAGAAATTAACTTCAATCCCATTTTTAGAAAGATCGCGATCTGCTACTAAAGCAACTAGTTTTCCTGAAGTAAGTCGATTTAATAGAGTTGGCATCACCTTCTCTTCAGTATGCAAAACTTCAATACCAATACTTTCACGGTAGGCAAGAAATTTTAAGAATATCTGCTCTGGCTTTAGCTTCTCCGCTACCGTTGTTAAATTAATTCCGGTAGAACAGAAATAGGCAGCGGCATGATCCCAGTTGCCCGCATGGGGAAGTACAACTAAACACCCTTGTTTGCTTGTAATCGGGTCCCGCAGCAAATGCTCATTCGTAACTGTTGTAGTTGAAATTATGCGCTCAGTACTCCACTTATTTAATCTAAAGGTATCTATCCAATACCTTAAGTAAGAACGCATTCCTTCTTTCGTTAAAGTTGTCAAAGACTCAGGGCTTAAAGTTGGTTGTACTCGGGCGTAATTGCTCCTTAAGCGCTTAACCCCTTTGCCATTTTTTTTGAATATGTAATCAGATACCAAATTCGCCAAGCTGTAAGCAATTTTCTCTGGGAGAACTCCGATGATTCGCCAAGCGAGCAAATAACCAAGATACATCTTTTACTTACTTCCCTGATACACAATCCATAATCGTTGAAATACTGTGATTACGGAGATGATTGCTAGTGCATAAATTCCAACGGATACCGCATCATTTACCCCTAAGCCATACAAACCATAGGCGGTGAGAATCAAAATCGTGCGCTCAGCTCTTTCAGCGATTCCACCTTCGCAAGTAATTTGCAAGGATTCAGCTTTGGCTTTTATATATGAAACTAAGAAACTGGCAACAATTGCAATTACAAAAATCTTGGTCAATTCCTTTTCGCGGCTGGAAAAATAAAGAAGCCCGCCGAGCAAAATAGCTGCATCACTTACTCGATCAAGAGTTGAATCTAGAAGTGCCCCCCACTTACTCTCCCCTTTCTTTGACAACCGAGCAACGGTCCCATCAAAGAGGTCAAATAGCACAAAAATAGACACAACGGTTATTCCAAAAATAAATTGACCTCTACTAAAGAAATACAGCGCACCTATTGAAGTTCCAATTCCACCAATTGCTGAAATCCAATTAGCGCTAACGCCAATTTTGATCAAAAATTTTGCAAAAGGCTGAATAATTCGGACGACAGGATCTCTAAAACTGCTCTGTAACATAAATACCATCGTAGGCTTAGAACCGATGTCAAACCTAATCAACGCACGCTATTTATTGGGAGAACACTCCCTAAAAGCACAGATCGCTGATCACTTGGCTTTGACCATATCTGATGATTTTCCCGATGCCACAGCTGAAGTAGTTGTCGTAATTGCAAGTACAAAAGATGGAATTTCTCAAAAATTAGTTAGCGATTGGGCCTTATTTCGCGAAAGGTATGTTCCAACAATTGTTTTAATTCTAGATTTTGAAAGTGGAGAAGTTGATTTTGAGGATATGAGCGCAATCGTTGGAAAGATGCTGGAACCTGTTGTAACTCCCTATTTAGTACTGCATGCCGATAATGGTGATCCAACAGCACTAATCAATTTAGAGAATTTAAAGATCACAAATTATTCAAACAATCAGATAATGCAGCAAGATAGCGATCCAGAGCATCAGGAGTTGGTTGCCGATTTTG
>CAITID010000147.1 GCA_903892335.1 uncultured Actinomycetes bacterium | reverse complement strand
TTTATCCCATCTGGCTCGATGGAAAATACCTTGCAGATCGGCGATCGAATCGCAGTTAATAAATTCGGCGCTCTATTTTCAGAGATTAAACGTGGTGAAGTTGTTGTCTTCGCCGATCCAGATAATTGGCTAGGCCAAGCCCCAGATGATCAGAGCGGTGGCTTAGTTGGTCAAGGCAGAAACTTACTGATAACAATTGGTGTTGTGCCAGATCCAGCAAAACAATATTTAATTAAAAGAGTAATCGGAGTTGGCGGGGATACTGTCATCTGCTGCGATGCCACCGGTAAATTACAAGTAAATGGCGTATCCATAACCGAGCCGTATGTTCGTGAAAATAATAAGCCCAGTGAATCCAATTTTAATGTCACAGTCCCAGAGGGTTTCATCTGGGTGATGGGTGATCATCGCGGCGCTAGCGCTGACTCTAGATTTCACACCGATGATTTAAACAAAGGGATGGTTCCTTTAACCAAGGTAGTTGGTAGAGCTGCATTTATAGTATGGCCGATTAAAAATTTAGACTTTTTAGAAAAGGCAAGTGACTTAGGAAAACTACCGGTTAAAAGCACTCCGTAATAAAAATGATTGAAAAACAATTACTCGACGCTGGGATTAAAAATATCGCCGGAGTCGATGAAGCCGGGCGCGGCCCATGTGCTGGCCCACTAGTTGTTGCAGCGGTGATATTAAAGGATCCGCAATCAACTGCACTTAGTGAGATTAGAGATTCAAAAGAGTTAACTCCAGCAAAGCGAGAGCGATTATTTGATGTAGTAATCGAGGAATCACTAGCTCACTCAATTATTGAGGTCAGTGTGGATGAGATCGACACATTGGGACTGCACAAATGTAATATTGAAGGAATGCGCAGAGCGGTAAATGCCCTGGCAGTAGATGCTGAGTATGTTTTAACGGATGGATATGCAATCCCAGGATTGCTAACACCAAATTTAGCGGTGTGGAAAGGTGATCAGGTAGCCATCTCAATTAGTGCAGCCTCAATTTTGGCGAAGGTTTACCGAGATCGGATCATGCTTGAATTGGATAAAGAGTACCCAGGCTATGGTTTGGCTGGCCATAAGGGATACATAACTAAATCCCATACTGATGCCATCAAAGAACTAGGCGTGCTGGGGATCCACCGTAAATCCTTTTCAAATATTGCAGAAATTATTAACAGCCGCTCTTAATTCACAGTTTCTAAAGCTGCTAAAAACTAAATTAATCATCTGGCTACCTTTGCTAGATGATTACAGAAATACAAGCCCGACTTAAGTTCTTCACATTAATATCACCAGGAGATCCATTTTGGGCCCAAGAGATAGCAAGCCGGGGCGCTAAAGATGTGTATGAATCGATATTGCATGGAAGTCGTTATTTAAGGCACGAGGATTTAGATTGGTTGCAAACTGAACTAGTAGCAATGGATTTAGCGGCCATACAAGAAGAGTTAACAAATGCTGGCTGTGATTTCATCACACCTGCTGATCTAGATTGGCCAGGCTCACTCGGTGATTTAACTGCGCCACCAATTGGGGTTTTAATTAAAGGGGATCGAAAAGCATTATTTGATTTAAAGAACTCCATCTCGATAGTTGGCACTCGAAGGCCCTCACAATATGGTGTTGAAATAACTGAGCAAGTTGCCAAGACGTTTGTTGATTCTGGGTTTTGCATAGTAAGTGGTGGCGCCTATGGGATAGATACCGCAGCCCATATCAGTGCGATTGAAAATGGGGGAGTAACTCTTTCGATTTTAGCTGGGGGATTTAATCATTTATATCCAAGGGAGAATATAAAGCTCTTTGAAAAAATATCTGAGCGTGGTCTGTTAATAAGTGAAGTAATGCCAAATATAAAATCAAAACCATATCGCTTTCTAGTTCGCAATCGATTAATTGCAGCAATTTCAAAGGCCACGATTGTGGTGGAAGCAGCATATGTAAGTGGCTCCATTAGAACAGCAAGGGATGCGGCAGAGATATTCAGGCCAGTCTTTGCCATTCCAGGACCGATAAATTCTCAACTCAGTGATGGTTGTCATCGCTTGATCGCCGAGCGAGTAGCTGAAATTGCAACAAGTGTTGATGAGATTTTAGAGATGGTCTCCCCGCTGCATTTAAGGTGAGAGAATTAGGCAATGAGTAATTTTAGAGCAGGCTTTGTCGCCATTGTTGGCCGGCCAAATGTTGGAAAATCAACACTGGTAAACGCTCTAGTTGGAAGCAAAATTGTAATTACCTCCCATCACCCAAACACCACACGTAATCCGATTCGCGGCATTATTACCCGATCAGATTTTCAAATGATTGTCGTTGATACACCAGGTATGCATAAGCCAAAGACCGCACTCGGCACACGGCTTAATCAAATGGTTAATGAGAATATCAATTCAACAGATGCTGCGATCTTGTGCTTGCCAGCTGATGAAACAATCGGTGCCGGAGATGAGTACATTGCTGCTCAGTTAAATGATCGCACACCAACATTTATTGCAGTAACTAAGGTAGATAAAATCAGTAAATCAGATTTAGCTGCCAAGTTAATGGCGGTGGGTGAGTTTATAAAGAAGGTTGGATTGCAAAAAGCAGAGATAATTCCGATCTCAGCTAAAAACCTTGATCAAACAGATTTAATTTTAGAGTTAGTTGCCAAAGAGCTACCGCTTTCACCTCAACTTTATCCAGATGAGATAACAACGGATCAGGCCGAGGAGTTAATGTTTGCGGATCTAATTCGCGAAGCAGCTATTGAGGAGCTTTATGAGGAGCTACCGCACTCGGTAATGGTTACCATCGAAGAGATGGGTGAGCGAG
>CAITID010000146.1 GCA_903892335.1 uncultured Actinomycetes bacterium | reverse complement strand
TTAAATGTAGAGCTGCAGTATCCAAATGGTGTTAAAGGTTATGCCAAAGGTGATTTTGAATCTCCAGAATTTAGCGCTCCCCTTACGATCACTGGAACAAAGGGAAGCATTCACCTGCCAAACTTTGTAGTTTCTGGTTGGGATGATCGAGTAATTACTAAAGTTGGTAATTCTGAGCGAACCGAACACCTGGGCACTCTTTCTACCTATACCCATCAGTTAATGGCCTTTGCTGATGCAATAGATCTTGGTAAACCTGTGCGAACTGATGCTGCAGATGCGCTTGCGCAAATGAGCTTAATTGATGCTTCTTACTTGAACGCAGGACTTCCGGTAAGGCCGATCTTTAAAATCTAAATTAAGAAATTCTCCTGGGCTTTTATAACAGCAGATTTTCGACCATCGACCTGCATCTTGTGGTAGATATTTCGTAGATGAGTTTTCATGGTGTTCTGTGAAATATGTAATTCTTTGCCAATCTGATTGATTGCTTTACCTGTTGCCAAGTGCTTTAAAACTTGCAACTCCCTTGAAGTTAGAGCAACCTGGCTATTTGTTTGTGAATGATTCCTTAAATTAACTCTTTTTAAGCAATCTCGGCTCAATTCTTCTAGAAAATTTGAGGGTTCTTCGCGGCCTAGTTGAAATATTAAATTGTAATGATCATCGCTTTGCCGGATGAAAATATCTCTTGCCCCAGTTTTTTCTCCAATTTCAATCGCAGTTTTCATGCACTCTAAAGGCGAAAAATCTTTAGTGGCCGGAAACTCTGACAAGTGAAGGTATTTCCACAGTTTATTTCTTGGTGTGTCCTCGCTATATTGTAAAACCATTTCCTTGGAGATCTTTTTACCTTTTGAGCTTTCCATGTCCTGAATTATTTGACTAATGTAATAAGTTTTTGGAGCTCGTTCTGCTAGCTCCTTAGCCCTTGTCCAATCATTTAATCGATATCTCACATATAACTCTGCAACATCAACCATCCAATCTAAATCATATTTTATCGGGAACTTAGCAATATAAGTTCGTAATCTAATTACATGATCATGTGCCTCGTGAATTCTCGTCAATTCGCTCAGAATTCTTATTATCTTTACTTCCGCGCTGACATACCAAGTGTATATCTTACTTTTTTCTGCCTCAATTTTTAACTCTTGCAGGAGTTCAATGCTTTCTTCAAGTTTTCCAAAAGCTAAGTAGCAACGTGCCAATATAAATTTGCAATCCATCGCAGATGTTATTCCTGTGTAGCCATAAACTTCTGAACTAGTAATGACCGCCTTTGCCATTTCAGCGGCCTTCAAAAACTCCCCTTGTTCGTGAAATAACAAGGCTTTTATTGCCATTAAATGGATTCCAAAATCTCCTTCTTTGCTTTCATCAGTGATTTTGGTTGCTTTATCTAGTTGTCTCTGTATTTCAGGTTCATCAGATTGCAGCATAAGAACGCCGCACCTCAGTCTAATCAAATTTATTTTATCGGCATCACCAAGATCGGATGTAATCAACGGTGCATTTAGAGCGCCATCTATATGGTTTAAAGTTGAATTTAGATCTCCACGCGCAAAAGAGGTTGCCGCAAATGCATAGTTTGTTATTTTCTCTATGAAATCAAAAACCGGACAATTCTTCTCTTCTATATATAGTTGATTTGCTAAAGCTTCAGCTATTTCGAAATTAAGATCAACTAGATGACCTAGCATTACAAAGCCACGCCTAATTGCTAAACCACTTTCTGATTCATCGCCCATATATGGAGCCATCTTTATTAATTGTTGCCCTTGACCAGTTGCGGCTAATTGACGTGCATTTGAAATGAGTAATTCAAAAATTACTTGGGGATCCCCGCCTTGCATCAGTGCTTCTATGGCGCCCGTGGAAACATCACGAACTCCGGTTGGCTTCTCACCCTTTTTCGTATTTCCCATGCGTAAAGGGTGATGCCTAGGAGGGAATTAGCAAAGAGTTTTTCACCCTTTTTTGGGTGATCTAATGGGTTATCTGATTCAAACTGAGCGTAAATCTGGCGGAGTGCTGCAGCACTCTAGGGCTCTAAAATTAGCGTTATGGATCTGGCCAAGGTAATTCTTTTCTACGC
>CAITID010000145.1 GCA_903892335.1 uncultured Actinomycetes bacterium | reverse complement strand
AACCCTTTCTGCATTGGTCATGGTTTGCCTCAGTACCATTAATAATTGCGCAAAAATTTAGAATCAAATCAATGGTGGTGGCAAATGGGCAGCTACTTATTGTTAAGAAATCGGCTTATCAATCCAGTGGCGGACATGAAAGGATAAAGTCACAAGTATTAGATGATCTAGAACTAGCTAGAGAGTTAATCTCATCCGGCTTTAAAGGCGGCGTTGCGCAAGGCGCCCAAATCAGCAGTTGCTTGATGTATGAATCAGCGCCGGCAATGTTTGCTGGATATCGAAAATCTTTATGGCGCGCCTTTGGTGGATTTGCCGGAAGTATTTTTACAGCGGCCCTTCTTTTTTCAACCGGGGTGCTAACACTTGTGTTTGCAATTGCTGGCTCAAAAATTGCAGCACTCTCCTTTTGTTTTATCTTAATTACTCGCTTGCTCTCATCAATAAAGGCAAAGGAGTCATTATTTACTTTAATTTGGCATCCGGTTGCAGTTTTGATCTTTGTTGGAATTCTCACCTATTCATGGGTTGGAAAACTAACTGGCAAGTTAATTTGGCGAGATAGAGTAATTTCCTAATGGCAAGTATTTCAATTATCGGAGCAGGTATCGGCGGCCTAAGTGTTGCTGCCAGATTAGCTAAGGCTGGTCATAAAGTTGAAATATATGAAGCAGATGCTCGCACTGGTGGCAAGTGTCGAACTGAGTGGTTTGGTGATTATGGTTTTGATACTGGTCCCTCACTTTTAACTATTCCAGCCGTATATCGAGATCTATTTTTAAAAACGGGTAAACGATTAGAACACACACTTGATTTAACTCCAGTTGACCCCGCCTTTTCCTACAACTTTGCCGATGGTAAAAAGGTGAGCTTCATCAATCTTTCAAATCCAAAGACTTATATTGAAATTGAGAAAACTTTTGGAAAATCTGCAGCAACCCAGTGGCAGCAATTAATTGAGCGCGCAGATCAAATGTGGGAGGTCTCGCGGGAGCCGTTTGTTGAATCAGAGTTAAAATCTATTTGGGCATTAGTTAGGCGAAAGAATGTCTTGAAAGATCTGCAGGTAATCGCTCCCTTTAAATCACTTCGCAGTTTAAGTAAGAAATACAAACTGCACCCAAGTCTTTCAATGATTGTAGATCGTTACGCCACCTATACCGGAAGTGATCCCAGAAAAGCACCGGCAGTTCTTTTAACAATTGCTTATGTGGAAAGTGCATTTGGTGCCTGGCATATTAAAGGCGGAATTGGAACTCTTGCTAGTGCTCTAGAGCAAAGATGCCTTGATCTTGGAGTTGTGATAAATCTAAATACAAAAGTTGCCAAGATTAATGTAGTTGGCAAGGCTGCAACCGGCATCACCTTAGAAAATGGTAAAAGAATCACCTCAGACTTAGTCGTAGCAAATGCTTATGCGCAATTGGTCTACAACCAATTAATTGAAGAATCAGTTGCGGGTGCGAAAAAAGAGCGCCAAAAGTTAAAACGGGCAAGTAAGTCCCTTGCTGGCTTCTCACTATTACTAGGCCTAGATAATACAAAGGGTGAGCCTGCTCAGTTATCCCACCATAATGTTTTCTTTCCTAAAGATTACGATGCTGAGTTTGATCAGATCTTTGATCAGAAAACTCCAGTAACTGATCCAACAATTTATATTTGCGCCCCTAAAGATTCATCAATGGTAAAAGGAGATAACAAAGAAGCTTGGTTTGTCTTGGTAAATGCGCCAAGACATGATCCTGAAAATGGGATGGATTGGCGCAATGGCGGTGCTGAATATGCGCAAATGTTGATAAAGAAATTAGACGCACTCGGTTTAAATGTCAGCGCGCGGCTTGATCTAATGGAGTTTAGAACCCCACTTGATCTACAGGATTACGCACTTGCCCCTGGTGGCTCGATCTATGGCAGCTCAAGTAACTCCGCGCGAAGTGCATTCCTTAGAGCAAGTAATCGATCACCAATAACTAATTTGTATTGCGTTGGTGGATCAGCTCACCCAGGTGGTGGCCTGCCTCTTGTTGGAATTAGCGCAGAAATCGTCGCCCAAGTAATTGGTAAGGCTTAACTTAACCTTCCATACGCAAAACGTGTGACGGTAATAAAACTAATCCCTTGCATAAGCAGCCATACCAACGCCAATAGATTAATGATTGGTAAATCTATTGCAAATGCAATGAGTGCTATAAACAAAATTGAGGCTCGCACGGGGCGCTCACAAATGCTGACAACACCAACCTCTGTTAAACCTAAACCACCAGCCCGAGCTCTTAAATACTCCTGTGCGCTGGCAAAAGCGAGTGCTGCAATTACCAATCTCTCATCTGCGCCAATACTTATAAAGGCAAGTGCCCAGAAGACTTCAGTTGTGCGATCTAGAATCGAATCAAGTGCTGCGCCCCACTTGCTCGCCTTATTTGTAATTATCGCCAAGCTGCCATCAATACCATCACAAATTAAGGAAGCGATTAATAAAAGCACTGCCCAGCTATCTTGGGCATTTAGGTATAGGAATATGCCAAAAATTAAGCCAGAGATACTTAATGAATTGGGCGTAATTTTCAAATAAGAAAGTGGCTTAACTAGGGTAAATGAAATTTGAAGCCAAAGCTTGACGATGCCAGTAATTTCAGCATCACCATGTAATTTGCTCCATGCTTTGAAAAACTCGGCTTGGCTCATCGGTTAACTAGACCTAAATTCTTCGCAATTGCAACAGTTGATTGCGCTGAATTCATTGTATAAAAATGTAGGCCAGGTACACCTCTTTGTAATAGCTCTGCGCCAAGCTGGGTTGCAATCTCTATTCCTAGTTCCTTTACACCTTCGGCATCATCTGCAAACTTATTAAATTGCTCAGCAATTTTTGTTGGCACCTGCATGCCACTTAATTGAGCCATCCGATGCAACTGCTTTACATTTGTGATTGGCAAGATTCCAGCTAATACTGGCAACTTTGAGCCAGCCGCTGCTAATTTATCAACGATGCTTTGCCATTTTTGCGCCTCGAAGAAAAACTGAGTTGTTGCAAAACTAGCTCCGGCGCTCTCCTTTGCCAGTAAAACCTTGATATCTTTTTCTAAATCATGTGCTGATGCTGGATGACCATCTGGATAAGCACCAACTCCAACTTTAAATCCCATCTCAACTGCAAGCTCTACTAACTCTTGCGCGTAATTGAAGCCACCAGTAACCGTTTCCCATGGCGCAGTTGGTCCACCAACTGGATCACCACGCAATGCCAAAACACTTTCAATACCTGCACTCTTAAACTGATTTAAAATTTGAATTAACTCAGCTCTACTTGCACCTACGCAAGTTAGGTGAGCAACCGTTGCAATCTGGGTTCGCTTTGTAATCTCAGATGTAACGCGGATGGTTCTGTCCCTTGTTGATCCCCCAGCGCCATATGTAACTGAAACAAAATCTGGCGCTAGTGGTGCGAGCTCGGTTAGGGCTTGCCACAACCGTTGCTCACCGGACTCATCTTTAGGCGGGAAAAACTCAAGGGAGAAGGAGGTAGCCCGTAGTTTTGTGCCCATGGTAAGCAGGGTACCGTTGCGTCGTGAGTTTTTCGCCATCATCTGATCCAGTTGCCGACATCAATTTTCTGCGTGAAGAAATAAATCACGCACTTGCTCAATTTATAAAGGATGAAGAGCGAGATTTAGCCAGGATCGGCAGTGAGCTAGATCCAGTCTCACAACATTTAGAACGCTTCCTCTTAGATAGCGGAAAAAGATTACGGCCGATCTTCGCCTATGTTGGATTTTTAGGAGCAGCAAAGAATCCAACCCCGCAGATGATTACCGCATTTGCCTCACTTGAATTAGTTCATGTTTGCGCGCTCATTCATGATGATGTGATGGATGGTTCTGATACCAGGCGCGGTGCCCCAGCAATTCATAAGTCATTTGAAAATTTACACAAAAGTAAAAATCTAACTGGCTCAGCGAAGCAATTTGGTATTTCAGCTGCAATCTTACTTGGCGATCTTGCTTTGATTTGGTCAGATCAAATGCTACATAACGCAGGCTTATCAGATCAGCAATTAATTAATGGCTTAAAGATTTATGATGAGATGCGAGTTGAATTAATGGCTGGTCAATACCTAGATGTTTACGAGCAAGCATTAGCTACTCAATCAGTTGAAAGAGCATTAAAGATTGCCCGGTTTAAATCTGGAAAATACACAATTGAGCGACCACTTCACTTTGGCGCAGCTATTGCGGGCAGCCATCCCTCATTAGAAAAGCTTTACTCCGATTATGGCATCCCACTTGGTGAGGCGTTTCAACTTCGCGATGATCTACTGGGCGTATTTGGTGATCCATCTGAAACTGGAAAGCCAGCCGGAGATGATTTGCGCGAAGGCAAGCGCACGGTATTAATGGCAATTGCAATGGAAAAAGCGAACGCCTCGGCAAAGAAGCTATTTACTGACCTGCTTGGAAATCCCGAGTTAACATCTGATCAGATCAAAGATCTGCAGGATGAGATTGTTAAAAGTGGCGCAGTTGATCAGGTAGAAGAGATGATCGCCCAGTTCACAAAAGAGTCATTACTTGCTTTAACTCACAGCGGCCTTTCCCCTATCGGAAAGAATCTGCTAACTGCCATGGCTAGTATTGCCACTAAGCGCAATACATAATTGAGATTAAGGATTTAATTAGTGAAACAAGTTAAAGGCCCAACTGATCATGTAGTTGTAGTTGGCGCCGGACTTGCTGGCTTAAGCACCGCGCTGCGCTTAGCCGGAGCTGGTCGAAAAGTTACAGTAATAGAGCGAGAGAGTGTGCCGGGTGGGCGCAACGGTTTATTAAATCAATCAGGTTACGCCTTTGATACTGGTCCCTCTGTTTTAACAATGCCAGATCTAATTGCAGATGCTTTGGCCTGCGTTGGTGAAGAGTTAAAAGATTGGCTAGACCTTGTTCCACTAAAACCACTTTATCGAGCCTTTTACGCCGATGGTTCACAACTAGATGTGCATGCTGATACAAACCAAATGCGGGAGGAGATTGCAAAAACAATCAGTCCTGCAGAGGCAATTGGCTATAGCAAGTATGTAGATTTTGTAACCAAACTTTATAAGTATGAGATGAAAGATTTTATTGATCGCAATATAGATTCTCCATTAAATCTACTAACGCCTAATCTGGCACGCTTAATCGCCCTAGGTGGCTTTCGCAGATTAGCGCCAAAGGTAAATAAATTTCTAAAGGATCCACGCACACAACGGATTTATTCATTTCAAGCAATGTATGCAGGTGTTAGCCCGCAACAAGCACTAGCTATTTACGCCGTAATTGCATATATGGATTCAGTTAATGGTGTCTTTTTTCCAAAGGGAGGCATGCATGCAGTACCAAGAGCTTTGGCCGGTGCAGCACAAAAGCATGGCGTAACCTTTAAATACAACACAACGGTAACTGGAATTGAAAAGAGCAATGGCCGGGCAACAGCAGTATTAACAAATAATGGTGAGCGAATTACTTGTGATGTAGTTGTTTTAAACCCTGATCTACCAGTTGCCTGGAAGGAACTACTTGGCAAAGAACCTAGATCAATTAAACGTTTGAAGTACTCCCCATCTTGTGCAACTTTGCTAATTGGTTCAAATAAAAGTTATGACCGCCTTGCTCATCACAATATCCACTTTGGCCAAGCTTGGGATGGCATCTTTGATGAGTTAATTAAGAAGAAAACTTTGATGAGTGATCCAAGCATTTTAGTAACTGTGCCAAGTAAAGATGATGCCAGCTTGGTGCCACCTGGAAAAACTTCTTATTATGTTCTATTCCCAACCCCAAATCTTTCAGCAGATATTGATTGGAAAAAAATCGGTCCGAAGTATCGCGATCAAATGATTAAAGCATTAGAAGATCGTGGTTATGACGGCTTTGGTGATTCAATAGAGTTTGAACACATGACTACTCCCCTTGATTGGAAAGAGCAAGGCATGGAAATGGGCGCACCATTTGCAAGTGCCCACACCTTCTTCCAAACCGGACCATTTAGACCAAAAAATCTAGCTGCAGGATATGAGAACGTAGTCTTCGCTGGCTCTGGAACACAACCAGGAGTTGGTGTGCCAATGGTTTTAATCTCTGGCCGTTTAGCAGCGGAGAGAATTGTTGGTCCTGTTAAGTAAAGATGAATGAGTTAAAAGCTGCCGGAATTATCGACCTAGAGTTAGCAAAATCTTATGCTGAGTGCAAAAGATTAAATGCCCAACATGGAAAAACTTATTATTTAGCAACTCTTTTACTACCGCCGGCAAAGCGACCATTTGTTCATGCCTTATATGGTTTTGCTAGATACGCCGATGAGATTGTTGATGACTTAGCCTCTACCTTAAGTGATACTGAAAAAGCAGAATCCTTACAAAACTGGGGCTCATCAGTTCTTTCTGATATCAAAGCCGGCCGAAGCCATGATCATATTGGCGCAGCCCTAGTGGATACCGTTAAAAGATTTAATATTCCAATCTCCTACTTTGAAGCATTTCTTAAATCTATGCAGATGGATCTAACGATTACGCAGTATCAAAGTTATGAAGATTTAATGGAGTATGTCTATGGCTCAGCTGCTGTAATCGGCTTGCAGATGTTGCCGATCATAGGCACCTTATCTGATGAGGCGTATGTGGCTGCTGAAAAATTAGGGGTGGCGTTTCAATTAGCAAATTTTATTAGAGATGTTGGTGAGGATTTAGACCGGGGCCGGATTTATCTACCATTGCAAGAGCTGGCAGAACATGGGGTAACTCGCCAAATGTTAGAAGAGCGAATACTAACTCGGGAAATAAAATCAGCACTTATAGAGCAAATTGCCCGAGTAAGAAGGTTGCAAGCCGAAGCTGCTAGCGGAATCAAATTACTTGCACCAGAGAGTCGGGCCTGCATTGAAGCAGCGAGTGAGCTCTACTGCGGAATTGTTGATGAAGTAGAGAAGATTGATTATGAAATATTTAAAAAGCGAGCAAAGACTTCGACTTGGCGGAGAATAAAGGTCGCTGCGCCCGCTTATCTTCGAGCAATTAAAGCGAGATAACTACTTTCGCTGTATTCCTTTTTTGCCCCAGTAAACCCATAAATCTAGGACTAAAAGAACCATTGCAAAGCCAAAGAGCAAATCCTCAACTGGCGCTGATGCAATTCGCAAACCAATGATGGCTTGATCTGAATACATCACAATATTTCTAGAGGTAAGCCACCAATTGGTGATTAATTGAAAGAAAACAATAATTGCATATGAAGTCCAAAATACTTTCCGAGTTGTTAATTTGCGCTTTGATATAAAAAGATCAAAGATCAATGCCGCGATAACGGCGCAAATTGCAATTTGGGTATAACTCATGATTCATCGCCTACTTGCCAATGTTTTTTAACGCTTCTAACCGCCTCAATTGTCATAATCGCAGCAATTGGAACTATCAAAAAGAAACCAAACTCCTCGATCGGAATTCCAAAGGGGCCGAAAATACCCAATATTTGTTTTTCATCAAAGAACCAATGGCCTTGTGAGATTGCATATGAATCCCAGATCACAAATACAAAAGCAACTGGAATAACGCTCATTAACACCCTTTTAAATCGGCGCAGTACCGCCACTTTTAAAAATATCTCTAGCCAAAATGAACCAACCACGGTGAAAGCCAGCATGGCGAGGTATCCAAATTTGAGCATGTACTAAGTATAAAGTGGATTAATTGCTAAGGTATGCAATACGGGAGCTAAGAAATTGGCTGAGAGGATCTGAAATTCAGATCGACCGGGTGACCAGTTCGGTAATGCGAATTGGAATGGAGTAGATCATGTCATTTTTAGAAATCTCAGCTTTTATTACCTCATTAATTGCAGTAACACTTGGCGCATTTGGAATGCGCTTTGCCTGGCCGTGGTGGGTTACCGGATCAGTTCTTTACGGTGTTCTCTTTCTAGATTCGGCTTACTATGCCAGCGCCGCACTTCAATTAGTATTTATTGCAGCTGCTATTTGGGGTTGGATTGGTTGGGGCAAATCTGGGGCAAAACCCCGCTACTCCACAAATAAAGAGCGAATCATCACCACACTTGTTTT
>CAITID010000144.1 GCA_903892335.1 uncultured Actinomycetes bacterium | reverse complement strand
GCAGTTTCACCGCTACGCGGGACCTCAGTAACAATGACGAGATTACGAAAAGTTATTGCTGATCGAATGGTTGAATCGCTAAAGATTTCTGCGCAATTAACAACAGTCATTGAAGTTGATGTAACCAAGATTGATCGTCTACGTAAGGCAGCAAAAGAAAGTTTTGAAGCACGTGAAGGAGTTAAGTTAACCTACCTGCCATTTTTTGCAGTTGCCGTTTGCGAAGCTTTAAAGCAACACCCCGTTTTAAACTCAATTGTTGAAGGCGATCAAATTACTTACCATGCTGCCGAGCACTTGGGTATTGCAGTTGATACAGATCGTGGATTACTTGTTCCAGTTGTTAAGGATGCTGGAGATTTAAATATGGGTGGAATTGCCCGCAAAATTACTGATGTTGCTGCTCGCACACGTGATAACAAAATTACACCAGATGAATTAGGTGGTGGAACTTTTACCATTACTAACACCGGATCACGCGGTGCGTTATTTGATACTCCAATTATTAACCAACCTCAAGTTGCAATTCTTGGATTGGGTGCTGTAGTTAAACGTGCGATGGTAGTTAAGGATGCAGATGGCGGTGAAACTATTGCAATTCGCGCCATGGTCTACTTGGCACTTTCCTACGATCACCGAGTTGTCGATGGCGCAGATGCCGCCAGATTCTTAGTTACTTTAAAACAGCGATTAGAAGAAGGTCGATTCGAATCTGATTTAGGGTTGTAATTTGTCAAGAATAAATCAGGTCGCTGTCACCGGATCATCTGGATTAATTGGTAGTGCATTAGTAGGACAATTGCGCGCCGATGGATATGAAGTTAAAAAAATTGTTAGGCGCCCAACTCGAAATAATGATGAAATCACTTGGAATCCAACCTTAGGGCAAATTGATCTAACGGCATTGGCCGATGTAGATGCGATCGTTCATCTTGCAGGTGTGGGTGTTGGTGATAAACGTTGGTCAGCTTCTTATAAATCAGAGATTTTAAATTCAAGACTTTTAGGAACTACTACGATTGCAAATGCTGCCAAAACTTTAGGGATAAAGAAATTTATTTCAGCAAGTGCTATCGGCTACTACGGAGAAACCGGTGATAGATCTGTAAGTGAGAGCGATCGTGGTGGTGAGGATTTTCTCTCTGTTGTGTGTCGCGAGTGGGAAGCAGCCGCAGATTTAGCCGCAGATATCCCAACCATTAAATTGCGAACAGGCTTAGTGCTAGATCCAACTGGCGGGGCGCTTGGTCGGATGTTGCCATTATTTAAATTTGGTCTGGGCGGAAAACTCGGTAACGGAAAACAATGGTGGTCTTGGATCACATTGCATGATCAAATCAGAGCAATGATCTTTTTACTTAACTCTAAAATTATTGGTCCAGTTAATTTGACCTCACCTAACCCGGTAACCAACCAAGAGTTCACTGCAGCCTTAGCAAGGGCGCTTCATCGTCCAGCAATATTCCCAGCGCCAGCATTTGCGCTACGCGCAGCTCTTGGTGGATTCTCCTCTGAAATTCTAGGATCAAAAAAAGTTATGCCGAAGGTGTTAACAGAGGCTGGATTTGAATTTGATTACCCGCATGTTTCTAATGCGCTCATCGCTTTAGTCGATTAATTATCTGCGCAACTTGTGCGCCAGTTCTCATCGCACCATCCTG
>CAITID010000143.1 GCA_903892335.1 uncultured Actinomycetes bacterium | reverse complement strand
GTATATGTAGCGGTTGCATAAATACTCCAGATTAATGCCGTCAATGAACCAATTGAAACTAAGGTGTCCATAGTTGGTTTAGTTAAATTCCTTATTGCTGCGCGATGGATTGGCCAGGCTAAAAACAGCACCACAGGTAGGGAAAGAGTAATTACGAGCCAGGCTGATGCTGGCGCCGTTGGATAATCAAAGTTAAAGGCGATATCAAAGTTTGATAGCTGGTTATTTACTTGATCAACAAAGGATACGAAATTTGTGTCGATTGCTTCCTTAAATGTTTTGGAAGTTGCATCGATAATCATCAATAAAAATATAGGAATAGTTAAGAAAGCAGTAAGTAATAAACGCAAACCAAGCTTTCGAGATTTTTCAAAAGATTCGCGCTCACCCTTAAATGCTTTAGCTTCATAGCCACTGGCTTTAACCGCAGAGATTAATTCTGCTTCATTCATCTTTACTGGTGCAATGATGTGGGCAGTTTCCATTGCTAAGTTAACTGTGGCACGAACTCCAGGTAGCTTGTTCAAGGATTTTTCAATTGAGTTTACGCAAGAGGAACAAGTCATTCCGGTAATTGATAAATCAACCTGTTTAGTTTCTACATTAGAAGCTTCAGTGAGAATTTCGGTTTTCTTAGCTACCTTCATGATGCCTAAAGGTTACTGCAAAATCTAGAATTTGTTGGTTTTAATTTAAAGATTTATTTGTAGAAAGAACTCTACGCAGACTTGCTAATCTAGCTAGATTCTGTGGAGTTAAATTTGGCCAATTATTTAAGGCACAACTCTCTTCATTATGAGTGCAATTCTTTGGGCAATGTTTTATCGCTTCAGTGAACTCTGGATACGCCGATATCACTCTGGTTGGCTCAACATGTGCGATTCCAAATGATCTAACACCGGGTGTATCAATGATCCAAGATGATAATTTCTTGCCCTTACTTGGAAGTTGTAATGCAATTGCACTAGATGAGGTATGACGACCGCGACCAGTGACATCATTTACATCACCAGTTGCGCGGCGCTCATCACCTAATAATTTATTTACTAAAGTTGACTTACCAACTCCTGAATGTCCTAACAAAACAGTTACCTGCTCCTGTAATTGATTTACTAATTCTGTTAAATCACTGCTTTTATCGATTTTAAAGATTGTGATATCAAGTTCTTTATATGGATTTAGGAACTCAGTGCCATCTGCAAGATCTTGCTTAGTCATAATAATTATCGGCTTTATTCCTTGATCAAAGGCAACAACTAACGCTCTATCTATGAAGCCCTCGCGAGGCTCTGGATTTGCAGCAGCTACAACTATTCCCATTTGATCAACATTTGCCACAATTACTCGTTCATCATTTACATGATCATCAATCGTGCGAGTTAGCGAGTTCTTGCGAGGCAGTACGGTTACAACTCTGGCAAGTGAGCCTTCAGCGCCACTTAAATCTCCGACCACACACACCAAATCACCAACTACTACTGATTTTTTTCCAAGCTCACGCGCTTTCATGGCAGTGACCTCGGTTTTAATACTGCTATCTGACTTATTTTCTATCAAAGCCTTAACTCGACCTCGATCAACCTCAATTATCTTTGCAGTTTGGGCATCTGAGTAATCTGGGCGATCCTTAGTTCGCGGCCTTGCTTTGTTACTGGCACCAAATTGACGTGAATTATTAACACGAACATCATCCTCATCGCGATAGCGCTTACTCATGCTTTCTTGACTCTCATTAACCTCAACTTAGCTTGCCTTTCCAGTGCTAAGTAGTTGTTTCCATAGCGCAGGAAAATCAGGAAGTGTCTTCTTAGTTGTTTCAATGTTTTCAACAATTATGCCAGGCACGGCCAGGCCAATAATGGCGCCAGCTGTTGCCATTCGATGATCCTCATAAGTGTTAAAAAGATATGGCGCATTCGAGGAGGTTACAGACAGCGGTTTTGGATTGATGATTAAATCAGTTTCACTCTCAATTACATTCCCACCTAATTTATTTATTTCAGTTGCCAGAGCTGATAATCGATCCGTCTCATGTAGTCGAAGGTGGCCAATGTTTCGCAGGGTTGAAGGTGTGCTTGCTAAGGCTGCAACAGCGGCAATTGATGGCGTAAGTTCGCCAACATCATGAAGATCAATATCAATTCCGGTAAGAGTATTAACGGCTCTACCATCATGTGTTGTTGAGGCTGCAGAGATACTTAATCCTGCATTTGTAAATTCAATTTTGGCGCCCATCCTGGTAAATATCTCTCGAAGTTGATCACCTGGTTGAGTACTTTGTTTTGGCCAATCTCTAATTGTTACGCTGCCCCCGCAAACCATCGCCGCCGCCATAAATGGCGCAGCATTGGATAAATCTGGCTCCACAATTAAATCTTGACCAGTTAATTTTCCAGGGAGTACTCGCCAGGTTGAGTTTGCAGATACTTCAACAGTAGCACCAAATAATCGCAACATGGCAATAGTCATATCAATGTGTGGTTGCGATGGCAGGGTTTTACCGATGTGCTTTACGGTAATACCCAACTCGGT
>CAITID010000142.1 GCA_903892335.1 uncultured Actinomycetes bacterium | reverse complement strand
TTTATCTTTATTTGAGATATAAAAGGGCTGCTTTGGTTTGTATTTGCCAAGCTCAGTTGCCCATTCATAATATCCAGTTGCTGGGATTAAACATCTTCTAGATTTAAAAGCACTCTTAAAGGTTGGCTTTTCTGCAATTGATTCCACTCTGGCGTTAATTGCATTTGATTGCCGACTGGCATCCTTTGCCCAACTTGGAATTAATCCCCACCTTCCCATCTGAATTATTCGGCTATCTCCGGCCAGATTATCAGATGCTATAAATGGAATTGGTGTGGTGGGTGAGATATTCCAATTACTTGGGGTGAGCGCCGCACTGGCATTACCAGCAGCAAACTCAAGTGCTAAATCATCCCCTGAAATATTTAAAGCATATCTTCCACACATAATGCCAAGAGTAATACCTAAGAATAAGAAGTGATGTCAATTTTTCACTAAAAAGATCAGATTCACTCCGCCCTTATCACAAACACCAAATGAAAGTGAGCCATTCTTTTCACAAATCGTGACCTCGTGGTAGCCCGTGATGGATCCAGCTAAACCCGTTGCACCTTGTGGTCCAACAGAACCTTGTGGTCCAACAGAACCTTGTGGTCCTGCTGGACCGATAGCGCCATCCAAACCTTGTGAACCAGTTGCTCCAGTTGCTCCAGTTGCTCCAGTTGCTCCAGTTGAACCTTGTGAACCAGTTGCTCCAGTTGCTCCAGTTGAACCTTGTGAACCAGTTGCTCCAGTTGCTCCAGTTGCTCCAGTTGCTCCAGTTGCTCCAGTTGAACCAGTTGCTCCAGTTGAACCTTGTCGACCGGTTAAACCTAATTTAACTTTCTCTGCTTCCTCTAGCTCACTTTGTTGCAATAGAACTTTAAATTTTTCCAAAACTAATTTCACTGAACTGTTAGAAGACCTAAGTCCTCCTTGTGGGCCTAATATTAACTCTAAGATAACTGGATCTATGTTTTTGGCTTTTGAAACCTCAACGATTGCAGGATTAGATGCTGCACTTGCTGTCGTATTGTTATAGGCCAGAAAAAACGATACGCCAACTAATATTGCAAGAAATATTCGCTGTGATCCTAAAACTAGTTTTGAATTTAGCATCTATGCCAAGTAATTAACAATAGGCGTAGTGCTTGGGCGCTTTAACCTAAGATCCAACCAAATAAACAGGATTAATATCGGTAAAACTAAATCTGTAAAAATTAGAATAGGAAAATTTGTTAGGTACTCTAAATAAAAGTATCCGGTTTGGATATATGAAGTCACTTGGCTTATGAGCAAGCTTAATGGCCAAATTATGCCACTCCAAGGGACAATGTTTATTACTTTGTGAAAACCAAAAGAGTAAATCATCAATAGCATTGGGCAGATAGTTGAGATTGAAATCCAGCCAATTGTGCTAAAAATTAACTCAGCGCGACGCAGTGGGTCAATCTGATCTTGCGGATTAACGAAATAAAAATTTGGAAATGTGGCAATTACTAACCAAAATGACAAAAATATCATGCAACTCATTAAGGCTACTACATAATCTAAACGGTTTAACTTAGAAATAGTGCTCATATAGCTCCTACTCTTAAATTAGTTGAAGCTAGATAAATGCGATCCTAGAAGTGTAGGCTAAAAAGTTAAGATTACCTAGTTGTTGCATACTGATAAAACTCTAATAATTGCCTCTTTTTCAGAACTTGTTACCCACAATTTATACTTAGTTTTAACCGCAATCTGCTTTGCAACATATTCGCAGCGAAATGATTTATTGGGAGGCAGCCAGGTGGCAGCATCGCCATCACCTTTTTGGCGATTTAATTTAGAGTCAACCGCTAATAAATTAAGTGGATCATTGGCAATTTGGGTGCGCACAGTTTTATCAAAGTAGGCAGCCCCGGTTTGCCAAGCATTAGAAAGGGCGACCACATGATCAATATCTATCACTACCTTGGTGGGTGAAAAAGTAATTACCTTGCCACTAAATGGATCTAGTAGTTGACCGGCAATCACCTTGCAATCTCTAGTTCCCTCTTTATATGTAATATCTGTTAAATCACGTTTTAATATGTCATTTCTAGCATCACAACCATTTCGATCAGGATCAGACCAATGAGGAAATTGAGATCGGGTGTAACCAGTTTTTGG
>CAITID010000141.1 GCA_903892335.1 uncultured Actinomycetes bacterium | reverse complement strand
GACCAGGGGAATCGAACCCCTAACCCCCGCCTTGCAAAGGCGGTGCTCTACCAATTGAGCTAGGTCCCCGTGTTTGCGGGGGGTGGGCCTATGTGGACTTGAACCACAGACCTCTTCCTTATCAGGGAAGCGCTCTAACCAGGCTGAGCTATAGGCCCTTTCGCTGGTGAAGGCTACCTGAGTAAGTCCTTACAGACCAAAACTTATATTTTCTCCCTTACTTAAGCTTCGTCTAAATCTTCTACTAAACGAGTAACAGATACTACTGATATTCCAGCATCTAGGTTAACCAGGCGAACACCTAAGGTATCTCGACCAGTTTCACGGATCTCACTCAGTGGAGTTCGCATAACTGTGCCAGCTGAAGAGATCGCCAAGATTTCATCAGACTCCTGAACAATCATGGCGCCAACTAGAACTCCTCTGGAATCCTCATCAATCTTTGCTGCCTTCACGCCGATTCCACCGCGACCTTGAGTTCGATACTCCTCAAGTTTGGTTCGTTTTGCATACCCACCATCTGTTGCAGTAAATACATAATTTTTGTTATCGCTACTAATCGCCGCCATCGCTAACAAGTTATCGCCCTTGCGGAATTTCATACCAATTACACCAGTTGCACCTCTGCCCATTGGGCGAAGTGATTCATCGTTTGCTGAAAACCTTAGTGACATGCCCATCTTTGAAACTAATAACAACTCATCTTTTTGATCAACTAGGGATGCTGATACAACCTCATCGTTTTCTTTTAAGGTAACAGCGATTAAGCCACCCGTGCGTGGTGAGTCATACTCAGGAAGTGGTGTCTTCTTAACAATGCCGCCTCTGGTTGCTAAAACTAAAAATGGTTGAGTTTGGTAATCACTAATTGCAATTACTTGCGCAATTGTTTCATCCGGTTTAAATGCCAATAAGTTTGCAACGTGTTGACCACGCGCATCTCGACCAGCATCTGGTAACTCATGAACTTTGGCGCGATATACCCGGCCTTTGTTTGTAAAGAAGAGTAACCAGTTGTGAGTTGATGCGGTAAAGAAATGTTCAACTACATCATCAGTTTTTAGCGCTGCTCCTTTTACACCTTTACCTCCGCGACGCTGCGCCCGATAAGCATCAGCTTTTGTGCGCTTTGAGTAGCCACCCTTAGTAATTGTTACAACTACATCTTGATCAGGAATTAAATCTTCAACTGATAAATCAGTATCGCCAGCAATAATTTGGGTGCGGCGCTCATTGCCATACTTGGCGCCAACTTCTTGTAGTTCAGTTTTAATTATTGTTCGTTGTTTTTCTGGGCTAGCCAAAATGATATTTAACTCTTTGATATCAGCTATTAAGCCGTCGTACTCGTCATTAATCTTCTGGCGCTCAAGGGCTGCAATTCGGCGCAGCTGCATATCTAAGATGGCATTTGCTTGAATCTCATCTACCTCTAGTAACTTCATTAATCCTTCGCGTGCCTCTTCGGGTGTCTTACTAGCGCGAATTAACGCAATTACAGTATCTAGAGCATCTAGTGCTTTTAAGTAACCTTTCAAGATATGGGCACGTCGCTCGCGCTCTGCTAATCGATACTTGCTTCGACGAACAATTACTTCAACTTGATGCTCGATGTAATAACGAATGAATTCATCTAATCGAAGGGTGCGTGGGACGCCATCGACTAACGCCAACATATTGGCGCCAAATGAATCTTGTAATTGGGTGTGTTTATATAAGTTATTTAGAACTACCTTTGCAATTGCATCATTGCGTAAAACGATTACTAGGCGCTGGCCAAGTCGCTCATTACCTTCATCGCGCACATCTGCAATTCCTTTGATCCGGCCATCTTTAACAAGTTCTGCAATCTTTAGCGCTAAATTATCTGGGTTTACTTGGTAGGGCAGCTCTGTCACTACTAAACAGGTGCGTTTATTAATCTCTTCTACTTCAACAACAGATCTCATAATTACTGAGCCACGGCCAGTTTTATAAGCATCTTCAATTCCACTGCGACCAACAATTAACGCCTTCGTTGGAAAATCTGGACCTTTCACAATTGTCATTAATTTGGCAAGGAGTTCATCTGATTTCATCTCTGGGTTTTCAAGAGCGAAACAAGTTGCTTCAATTACCTCATTTAAATTATGTGGTGGAATATTTGTTGCCATTCCAACTGCGATTCCAGCTGAACCGTTAACTAAAAGGTTTGGAAAGCGGCTTGGTAGAACAGTTGGCTCTTGTGATCGGCCATCATAATTTGGAATGAAATCAACTGTGTCTTCATCGATATCGCGCATCATCTCCATTGCAAGTGGTGCAAGACGTGCTTCGGTGTAACGCATCGCAGCAGCTGGATCATTTCCAGGAGATCCAAAGTTTCCGTTTCCATCAATTAATGGATAACGCAGTGACCAAAATTGTGCCAAGCGAACTACTGCGTCATAAATAGCGGTGTCACCATGTGGGTGGTAATTACCCATTACATCTCCGACGATACGAGATGATTTGTAGTAACCCTTATCTGGGCGATAGCCCGCATCAAACATTGCATAAAGCACGCGGCGGTGTACTGGTTTTAAACCATCTCTAATATCTGGAAGAGCCCGGCCAACAATTACTGACATTGCGTAATCTAAATAAGATCGCGCCATTTCAACTTGTAAATCAACAGATTCTTGCCGGTCCCGGCCATGCTCTGAGTTGTGATCTTTAAATGTGGTGTCCATTAAATATCCAAGAATCTAACATCTTTGGCGTTGCGCTGAATAAATGATCGACGTTGCTCAACATCTTCACCCATTAATACTGAAAATAAATTATCGGCAGCTGCGGCGTCATCTAAAGTAACTTTGATTAAAACTCGAGTTGCTGGATCCATTGTTGTATCCCATAACTCTTTAGCTGGCATCTCACCTAAACCTTTAAATCGCTGAATACCATCCTCTTTTGGAAGACGTTTGCCGTTTGAGACTCCCATTTGAATAAAGCCATCTCGCTCTTTATCACTAAATGCGTATTGCACCGGCTCTTTACCGCCCCACTTAAGTTTATAAAGTGGTGGTTGGGCTAAATAAACAAAACCGTTTTCAATTAATGGTTTCATAAATCTAAATAGCAAAGTTAAAAGCAGGGTGCGAATATGTTGACCATCAACATCAGCATCTGCCATCAAAATAATTTTGTGGTAGCGAAGTTTGGCTAAATCAAAATCATCATGGATTCCAGTGCCCAGTGCGGTAATTAACGCTTGTACTTCATTATTTTGTAGTACTCGATCAATTCTGGCTTTTTCAACATTTAAAATTTTGCCACGAATTGGAAGTACTGCTTGATAACGAGAGTCTCGCCCGCCTTTTGTTGAACCACCTGCAGAATCTCCTTCAACAATATAAAGCTCACACTTTTCTGGCTCGGTCCATTGGCAATCAGCCAACTTTCCTGGCATGCCACGACCTTCTAGTAATCCCTTTCGATTACGTGAGAGATCTCGAGCTTTTCTAGCAGCTACTCGAGCGGCGGCGGCATCAATAGATTTTCTAACAATATCTTTTCCTTCACCTGGGTTTTGTTCAAACCAAGAGGTTAAGTGATCATTCATAGATTTTTGGGTAAATGATTTTGCTTCAGTATTTCCTAATTTTGTTTTAGTTTGCCCCTCAAATTGTGGCTCACCGATTTTGATCGAGATAATCGCAGTTAAACCCTCGCGCACATCATCACCGGTTAGGCGATCCTCTTTCTTGCGAATGAATCCCCACTCCTCGCCAAACTTATTTACGATTGAAGTTAACGCCGTTCGAAAGCCCTCTTCGTGGGTGCCGCCCTCGTGGGTGTGAATTGTGTTTGCAAAACTGTAGACAGACTCAGAGAAACCATCATTCCATTGCATAGCAACTTCTAATGAGATTTTTTGTTTATTGTCCTCTTCAATAAAAGCGATAATGTTTTTATGGGTTGCACCCTTTGACAAATTTAAATGCTTAACGAAATCAATAATGCCACCATCGTATTGGTAGCGGGTATGTAGTTGATTTCCTTTTTCATCCACATGGCCTGGGCGATCATCAGTTAAAGTTAAAATCAAACCTTTGTTTAAAAATGCCATTTCGCGAAAGCGGGTAGATAAAGTTTCATAAGAAAAATCTGTAGTTTCAAAGATTTCTTTAGATGGCCAGAAGGTGACTGTGGTTCCTGTACCTTCGATGGCGGCGCCTTTTTTAACTGGCGCAGTTGGTACTCCTAATTTATAACTTTGTGTGTACAAGTTTCCATCTCGTTTTACTTCAACTGCAAGATCAGTAGATAGTGCGTTAACAACTGAGATGCCGACACCATGCAAACCGCCTGAAACACTGTAACCACCATCGCCGAATTTTCCACCGGCGTGCAAAACGGTTAGTACAACTTCAAGTGCGGGCTTTTTTTCTACTGGGTGAATATCAACTGGGATTCCGCGACCATTATCAATTACTTTCAATGAGCCATCTTTTTGCAGAATTACATTAATTTCGGTGCAGTAACCAGCTAGTGCTTCATCAACTGAGTTATCTACAACTTCATAAACCAAGTGATGTAACCCGCGTTCACCAGTTGAACCGATATACATTCCAGGACGTTTTCGAACAGCATCTAAACCTTCTAGGACGGTGATATTGGAGGCGTCATAACCTTGGCTTGCTGCTTTAACTGAAGGTAGTTTTGTCGCCATAAATCACCTCGCTTAATCTCTTAGAATTAAACCTCGCCGCTTTTTAGCGGTACACGGCTCGTATCTTACTCGGATTACTGGGTGAGAATTAATGAAAATCGGCGCTCTGTGGCGTAAATGCGCTACTTTCAGCGAAGTTTTGTGGGTGGATACAGCTTTTTACTATCCGTAGGTGTCTCTGGGCCCACGAGCCCCTTTTATTGACCGAAGCCCTTTTTTCCAGCTGGGCGCTTGTGGACCAATGAAAACCAAGGACTCAACAAGGGCCCCTGGGGCAGAGGATGAGATTGTTTTTAGTAATTCATTTTGCATTAGCCGCATCTGAGTAGCCCAAGCAGATGATGAACTTTGAATAGTTAAACGACCATCAGTTAATGAGATTGGTGTTGTGTGTTCTGCGATATCAGCGCCAACAATACTTTTCCAATCACTAAATAAATTTCCCTCTGCCACACCTTGATCCCAATTGCGATTTTGGATTACCTCTGACAACACAGTTGCTAAAGATTGTGGATCAGTTACATGCTGCCTGACCTCGTTTTGTTGATCATTTTTTTGTTTTCTAAATCCAGAACGATAAAACTTGTAGATTTCTTTTGCTAAATCTCGTTTCATAATTTGCTCACACTGCCACTTTTAACTAAATACTTATCTCCAGTTAATGATTTGGGTAGATCACCATCGACTGCAACAGTAATAATGGTTTGCTCAGCGGATTGAGCAATGATTGCTAAATGTTCTCGGCGTTCTTCATCTAGCTCTGAGAAAACATCATCTAAAATTAAAATTGGGGATAGGCCATCTTTTTTTAAAAGTTGGTATGTGCTTAACTTTAAAGCAAGTGCAATTGACCAAGACTCGCCATGGCTGGCGTAACCTTTAACTTGATGATCTCCTAGCATCAACAACAAATCATCTCGGTGGGGCCCACATAAAGTTAAACCTCGCTCAATTTCAGCGCCGCGATTATTAATTATCTTTTCCATAATTTTATTGCTGTTTTCTGCACTGTCCTCACTTGGATTATCAATACTTGATTTATAGATGATCTCGGCTGGTTTTGTCGAAGAGATCTCTTTATAAACAGCGTTAAATATTGGTTGGATCTCCTTTAAAACCGATATTCGAAGTGCGATTAATTCACCACCAAATTGTGCGACTTGTTTATCCCATGGGGCTAGTGCGTCATTATTAGCTCTAGATTTTAAAAGTGAGTTGCGTTGTTTAACTGATCGCTCATAATCTGAAATGACTGCAGCAATTCTTGGTGATCTAAGTGTTAGTAATTGATCGATAAACCTGCGCCGCTCAGATGGATCCCCTCGCACAATATCTAGATCTTCCGGTGAGAAGTAAATGCTTTGCACAATGCCAAATATCTCTTTTTGGCTACGGGCTGCGTTTTGATTTATTTTCGCCCGATTTGCTTTATCAGCATTAATTTCAAGCTCTATTAAAATCTCGCGCTCCGGATTTTTAACTCTGGCCCTGATATATGCCGACGTGTTTCCAAGTTTTACTAGTGGTGTATTTGATGAAACCCGGTGTGAGGTTAAAAAGGTTAAATACAAGATACTTTCCGCGATATTGGTCTTACCTTCACCGTTTTTACCAACAAAGATTGAGATGCCTGGGTTAAGGGTTAGATCTAATTCAGAGTATGAGCGGTAATTATTTAGCGCTAAGTTTGTGATTAACACTCTTTTAAAAAGGTTTAGTTATGAGGAGTAACGCATTGGCATTAACAAGTACTTGTAATTTGTAATTGGGGCGCTAGTTGCCTCGGTTTGCCCGGTGAGCACAGCTGGTTTATTGGCACCGGTAAATGCGATGTGCACAAACGCTGATTGAATTGCGTTTAAACCATCAACTAAAAATTGTGGGTTAAAGGCAATATTTATATCTTCACCTTTGTAATTGATATCTAATTGCTCAGTCGCCTGTGCTTCCTCACCTGTTCCTGCTTCAAGACGCAATGAATTGCTAGAAAAATTAAGCCGCAGTGGAACTGTTTTATCAGTTACTAATGCAACTCGGCGCACTGAATCTAATAATGGCGCTACCTCGATAACTGCATCCGCAGTTGATTCGGCCGGTAGTAAATGTCTAAATGGTGGGAAGGAGCCATCTAGAACTCTTGAAGTTAAAGATTTTCCTTCAGTTATAAAACCAACTAGTTTTTCATTTGTTGTCGATGGTGAAAGTGCAAGAGTAACTTGAGCATTACCCACTAAAGATTTTGCGGCATCAGCTAATGTGCGAGCGCGCAGTAGTGAAGTGGTTTCGATATTAGCGTCGGTAGCGCTCCAATTTAATTCACGAACTGCTAGCCGGTAGCGGTCGGTGGCAGCTAAAGTAATTTGGTTTTTGTTTATTTCTACAAACACACCAGTAAGTGTTGGTAGGGAATCATCTTTACCGGCAGCGATTGCTACTTGGTTGATTGCGGTTGAAAATAAATCACTAGTTAATGTTCCAGTTGCCGCCGGTAAGGTTGGAAGGGTTGGATACTCAGTTAACGGTAAGGTTGGTAATGTAAATTTCGCACTGCCAGCAGTTACTAAAACTCGGGTGCCTTCTAAAGTAAATGTGACAGCTTTGGCAGGAAGTGATCGCGCTATGTCGGCTAGTAATCTGCCGGGAACTAAAACTTTTCCTTTTTGGTTTACGTCGGCGGAAAACTTTGCTTTTGTTGATGTTTCTAAATCTGAACCGGACAGAGTTACCTCTTGATCGACATCAATTACAATTCCGAGTAAAGCAGTTGTTATTGGACGGCTAGAGATTGACTTTGAAACCCAGTTGACAGCATCAACTAGTGGATCGCGTTCAACTACAAACTTCATCTCTTCCCCTTTAATCCAACCAACTTAAGTAAGTTAGAAAGTTTATGCCTCTTGTCTTTTTTAACACAGTTCTTTAATCCCCACCCTTTATCTCTTTATATATTGGTTAGTAGTAACCAGGCTATAAAGCTGTGGGAGGTGGGTAAAACCGCAGGTCACACGCAACAAAGTTACCCTCAGATTGTGTGCACAAGCGGTGGATGAGGTGTTTATAAAGAGTTAACCACAACCCCCGCAAGCACGATATCCACACTTATCCACACCTTATCCCCAATTTGGGGTCTTAGCCTGTGGTTAAGTATTTTCAATATTTAGTTGGTTAAAACCCTACTTTTTAGATTGTTGTTTGATCCGGTTTGTTAACTCAGTTACCTGGTTATAGATCGAACGACGCTCGGCCATAAGTTGGCGAATCTTGCGATCTGCATGCATCACTGTGGTGTGATCGCGCCCGCCGAAAGCTTGGCCAATTTTAGGAAGAGATAACTCAGTTAGCTCACGGCACAAATACATTGCGATCTGGCGAGCATTTACTAAAACCCTAGAGCGAGAGGTGCCACAAAGATCTTCAACCGAGAGACTGAAGTAAGAAGCGGTCTGAGCCATGATGGTTGGACCAGTTATTTCTGGGCCACCCTCATCTTGAATTAAATCTTTTAGCACAATTTCAGCAAGTGCTAAATCAACTAACTGGCGGTTTAAAGAAGCGAATGCTGTTACACGAATTAACGCACCTTCTAGTTCGCGAATGTTTGTAGAGATTTTTGATGCGATATATTCAAGCACATCATCGGGTGCGTTCAATTTATCTTGCGCAGCTTTTTTGCGAAGAATTGCAATTCGAGTTTCAAGCTCTGGTGGCTGAATATCAGTGATTAAACCCCACTCAAATCGGGAGCGCAGGCGATCTTCCAAAGTAGTTAATTGTTTTGGCGGGCGATCACTTGAGATAACTATCTGTTTGTTGGCGTTATATAAAGTATTAAAAGTATGGAAGAACTCTTCTTGAGTACGCTCTTTATTTTCTAAGAACTGAATATCATCAACTAATAAAATATCTAGGTCACGGTAGCGCTTTTGGAAAACCGAAGCTTTATCATCGCGGATTGAGTTAATAAAGTCGTTGGTGAACTCCTCTGATGAAACATAACGCACCCGGGTTGAGCCATATAACTCTTTAGCGTATGCACCAATCGCGTGTAATAAGTGGGTTTTACCTAATCCTGACTCACCATAAATAAACAAAGGGTTGTATGCCTTCGCTGGTGCTTCAGCCACTGCAACAGCTGCGGCGTGAGCAAAACGATTTGATGCACCAATAACAAATGTTTCAAAAATGTAGCGCGGATTTAATTGCGAGGCCTCAGTGCTAAACAGCGAGGTTGAGTTACGACCAGTTCCAGATTTAGGTTCGGCGTAATTTGTAGCATCCTCGACCACTTCTTCAACAACCTCAGTTTTAGCATCAGTTGTAACAGTGACTGCGATATTAATTTTTTCACCAAGTAAATTTGTTAGCTCATCACTAATTAATGCGCGCAAGCGAGTCTCTAAAACATCCTTAGTAAAGAGATCTGGGGCGGAGAGCAAAAGGTTTGATCCTTCTTCACCACTACCTGGAAGAAGACCTAGTGGTTTGGTGCGGGTGAGAAATGCGCTGTATTGGGGGGTAGAGACGGATTCCACCACTTGATCCCACAGCATTTGCAGATCCACTTTGACCGCACTGTCCATATCCACGACCTACATCCCGGCTAAAAGCCATAAATTCATTATCCACATACTTATCCACAGGCTGTGGTCTAAACCTGCCCTTTAAAGTTCGAAAAGGCTCCAAAGATGGGGAAATCTGTGGATAGAGGGCGAAGGTAGGGGTAAAGGCTGAGAAATGCAACTGGTTATCCACATTATTTTTCAAGGGTAAGGGTGTGCAAGGGGGTATTTGGGCGGTTTGACCCTACTTATCCCTAACCCCTACCCTTACGACCCTTAACCGCTGTGGCTCTGAAAGCTTGTAACCAGGCTAACGAGAAGAAAATTAGGAGAAATTTATGAAGCGCACCTTCCAACCCAATGTACGCAAGCGTGCAAAGAAGCATGGATTCCGTGCCCGTATGGCTACCCGTGGTGGACGAGGCGTTTTAGCAGCCCGTCGTGCCAAAGGCCGCGCAAAAATCTCTGCTTAATTAAAATCTAGTGTTACCAAAATCCAACCGTTTGCGGTCGGGTGCAGAGTTCACCCGAGTTACAAAAACTGGCCACCGTGCCTCATCTAATAATTTAGTAATTTACGGCGCGCTCGAAAATAACCAAACTCCAAAAATCGGATTCATAGTCAACCGATCAGTTGGTGGATCAGTTACTAGACATTTAATCACCAGAAAATTACGCCATGATTTAGCTTCACACATAAATAAATTACCAAAAAACACAATGTTGGTAGTTAGGGTTTTAAAAGAACAAAAAGATTATCGAGCAGAGGTTGCAAGTTCAATCGAAAGAATTATCTCAAAATTAACCAAGGTGGATGCATGAAAAAATTCACCTTAGATCTTGTTAACAAATACCAAAAATATATTTCAGTAGGCCGTCCACAAAAATGTAAGTACTACCCATCCTGCTCCAACTACACCTCACTAGCTATCGAGGAGTTTGGTGCTAAAGGTTTACTTATGGGGCTATGGCGATTAATCCGATGTAACCCATTTTCAAATGGCGGCGTGGATTATCCATCAGAGAGTTCAAGAGATAGATTAAAAGAGAGGTTATCTGCCTAATGGGATCAATCCTAAACCCCTTATATACCGCCGTTTCTTGGGTAATGATCACCTTCCATGATCTATTGAGTTTTACCAACAACGAGGATCTGCAATGGTCGGTTGGAATCATTGGCCTAGTTATTTTAATTCGAATAATTCTGATTCCATTATTTGTAAAGCAGATTAAAAGCCAGCGAGCATTAACTGCCTTGCAGCCCCACATGAAGGCGATTCAAAAGAAATACAAAGATGATCGCCAAAAACAATCTGAAGAGATGATGAAGCTTTACAAAGAGCATAAAACAAACCCATTTGCTTCATGTTTTCCAATTCTGGCCCAAGCCCCAATCTTCTTTGCTTTGTTTACAGTTCTAAATGGAATTAGCCAAAACCGACCACATGGTTTATTAAAAGGCGAGTACTTAATCTCAGCCCAACAAGCTAGCTTCTTTGGCGCGCCACTTTCTGGCACCTTCTTAGGAAGCTCTGATGGCATAACAAAGATAATTTCAATTGTTTTAATTATTTTCATGTCAGCGACCACCTTCACAACCCAGCGCCAGTTAATGGTTAAGGGAATGCCAAAGATGGACTCATCAAATAACATGATGTTGCAACAGCAAAAAATTATGCTTTATTTATTCCCAGTGATATTTGCAGTAACTGGTGTTAACTTTCCAGTTGGAGTTTTAATTTACTGGTCAACTACAAACCTTTGGACTTGGGGTCAGCAATATTATGTAATTAAGCGAAACCCAACACCTGGTTCACCAGCTTATGAAGAGTTACAAAGAAAAAAGATCGAGAAGGGTGTAATCCCTAATCCAGATGAGGCAACTAGTGGTGACACTGCCCTTGAGGAGCCAAAAGGTCAAAGAAAACAACCAAAAAAGAAGAAAAAGAAGCGTTAAGTACAAACCAGTACAAAAACTATCAAATCATTACAAATAGGAAACTGGAGTCAAAATGAGCGAAAAGGTTGAAGAGAAGGCAGTAGAGAAGAAGTCCTTAGTCGCAAGACTTGAGGAAGAGGGCGATGTTGCCGCTGATTACCTTGAGGGGCTACTAGATATCGCCGATCTCGATGGGGATATTGATATTGATGTTGAAAATGATCGAGCCGCTTTAGCTATCGCCGGTGGAAAGTTAAACCACCTAGTTGGCGAGCGCGGTGAGGTTTTAGATGCTCTACAAGAGTTGACCCGCCTGGCGGTTCAAACCTCATTAGGTGAGCGCAGCCGATTAATGCTTGATATTGATAGCTTTCGAAGCGATAAAAAAGAGGAGTTGGCCAAACTGGCTAAAGAGGTTGCCGAAGAGGTTAAGTCCACCGGTGAGTCTGTGAAGCTGCGCCCAATGAACGCCTTTGAGCGAAAGGTTGTCCATGACACCATCCAAGAGATTGGTTTAACTAGCGAATCTGAGGGTGAAGATCCAGATCGCTGTGTAGTAGTCCTTCCAGCTTAAATCTAGTTTCACGTGAAACCAAGCCCCGAGCTTCTCGCCCACTTTCCAGGGTGGGAAGAACAAATCCAGCGCTACGCCGAGCTTTTGAGTAGCACTGGAATTGAGCGTGGCTTAATCGGCCCTAAAGAGGGGGATCGAATCTGGGAGCGCCACATCGCTAACTGCATCCCAATTACAACAATCATCCCTAACGGGGTGCGGGTTGCAGATATTGGCTCCGGCGCCGGCCTGCCTGGGATTGTCATCGCCCTAGCCCGCCCTGATTTAAAGGTGAGCCTAATTGAGCCATTACAACGCAGGGTTGATTTCCTAAATGAGGTTGTTGCCGAGCTAGGAATAGACGTTGAGGTAATTAGAGGCAGGGCCGAGCGGGTCAAAAAACAATTTGAGATCGTTACCGCTAGAGCTGTTGCCCCCCTTGAAAAGTTAATTCAAATCTCCTGGCACATGATTCCTAGAGGTGGTTGCCTGATGGCGATAAAAGGGGAGTCAGCCGCTGATGAAATCTCCTCAACCACCCTTAAAAAAGGCTCAACCGCCCAGCTCCATGAGATATCTCTACCCAACCTACCGATTGCCAGGGTCATTGAAGTAAAAAAAGGTGCTTAACTTCCGCCCATGAGCACCAATAATGTTTCACGGGAAACAATGCCAACCAAGGCTGTTATTGGTATCCGCAAATTAAAGGAGCCGATGGTTGCTCCCCTTAAAACCCGTATCTTCACCGTGGCCAATCAAAAGGGCGGGGTAGGTAAGACCACCACAGCGGTTAATTTAGCAGCAGCCCTATCTATGGGTGGTCTAAAAGTTTTAGTTATTGATTTAGATCCCCAAGGCAATGCCTCAACTGCCTTTGCAATTGATCGCGCAAATTCGGCCGGCATGTATGAGGTATTAATTAATGATCTACCTATGGCAGAGGTTGCCGTAAAGATCCCTAGCTTTCCACATCTTGAAGTGATTCCAGCAAATAGTGAGTTAGCGGGTGCTGAAATTTTATTAGTACCAGCAGTTGCTCGTGAGTTTAGATTAAAGAGCTCACTACTAACTTTCTTAGATGCAAGAGCAACCACCGGACAAAGATTTGATTATGTATTTATTGATTGCCCGCCATCACTTGGATTATTAACAATTAACGCACTTGCTGCAGCGGATGAAGTCTTAGTTCCAATTCAATGCGAGTACTACTCATTAGAAGGTTTGTCATTACTACTTGAAACTTTAGGTGAGGTAGAAAAGAGATTAAATCCAAAGATCTCACTAACAACAATTGTCTTAACAATGTTTGATAGCAGAACAAGATTAGCAAGTGATGTTGCAGATAATGTTAAGAAACATTTCCCACGTGAGTTAATTGATATTCCAATCCCGCGCGCAGTTCGAGTATCTGAAGCGCCATCTTATGGACAAACTGTAATGACATACGACGCATCATCTCCCGGTGCTATTGCTTATTTAAGTGTTGCTCGTGAGATAGCAAATCGTGGTGGCGCACCAATTAATAATTTAAATTCAAAAATCACCAATGAAAGTGCTTCATAAATGTCAACACGTAAAGGCGGATTAGGCCGCGGCCTGGATGCATTAATTCCTAACTCAATAATTCCAGCAGAAATAACCACACCAAGTGGAGTTGTTGTTGCAGACCGCAATGAAGTAGATATTAATTTAATCTCACCAAATCCAAAACAACCAAGAACAGTCTTTGATGAAGATCAACTAAACGAGTTAGCTGCATCAATTAAAGAGGTCGGCTTACTTCAACCACCAGTCGTTAGATCAATTGGTAATGGCAAGTATCAGTTAATTATGGGAGAGCGCAGATACCGCGCTTCAAAACTAGCCGGACTTAAATCAATTCCTGTAATTATTCGCCAAACACCAGATGATCAATTATTGCGCGAGGCGCTGGTAGAAAATATTCACCGCAGCCAACTTAACCCACTTGAAGAGGGCGCTGCATATCAACAATTATTAAATGATTTTGGTTATACCCATGATGAGCTAGCGGATCGATTAGGAAAATCGCGGCCAGCAATAACCAACACAATGCGTCTATTAAATTTACCAATATCAGTCCAACGCCGGGTTGCCGCCGGTGTATTAACAGCCGGACATGCCCGCGCACTTTTGTCGTTAAGTGATGAGAAAGAGATTGAAGCACTTGCCAATCGCATCGTGGCCGAAGGGTTAACAGTTAGGGCAGTTGAAGAGATTGTTGCAACAGGTAGCGCCAAGATTAAAGGCGGCAGTATAAAACGGGGCAAATTACTTGCGCCAAGATTAAAAGAGATTGGCGATCAATTATCTGATGCCCTAGATACCCGGGTTAGTGTTGAACTAGGAAAGAAAAAAGGAAAGATCGTGATTGAGTTTGCAACGGTTGAGGATTTAGAGCGAATTACAAAAGAGATTATTTAGTTAATTGCTCGGTTTTGCATCTCATCTTTAATAACGCCACCTAAAGCTTTTATGCCTTCTTTGATCCGCTCAGGTGTTGGGTGGCAGTAAGAAAGTCGCATCGACCAAGAACCAAAACCATCTGCGTAGAAAGCGGTGCCAGGAACATAGGCCACCTTCGCCACAATCGCCTTTGGCATTAACGCATTTGTATCAATTTCTGGCGGAAGTGTTACCCAAATATAAAAACCACCCGCAGGTTTTGTCCAAGTAGCACTCTTTGGAAAGTGCGCCTCTAATGATTCAAGTGCGGCATCGCGCCTTACTTTGTATAACTTCGCAAAGGATGCAATCTGATCTCGCCAAGGTTGATCAGCTAAGTAACTAGAGATCGCAAGTTGGGTAAAATTTGATGGACATAAAATTGAGGATTCAGAGGCGATAACCAACTTCTCTTTTAAAGATTGTGGAACTAGCGCCCAACCAACTCTAAAGCCAGGTGCGATTGTTTTAGAGAATGACCCTAAGTAAATAACATTTTCAGAATCCTCGGCCCGCATCGCATTCGGTGATGGTTTCTCAAATCCCAACAAACCGTAAGGATTATCTTCAACCACAAATATCTTCTCTTCCCGGCAAATCTCTAAAATCTCAGTTCGCCGGTCAGCTGGTAGTAAAACACCAGCCGGGTTTTGGTAATTTGGAATTAAATATAAAAATTTAATCTTGCGCCCGGCTGCTCTAGTTGCAGCAATTGCATCACGGAGTGCGGCGGGAATTAAACCATCTTGATCCATCGCCACATGAACCACCTGTGCTTCATACTGGCGAAAAGTACCGAGCGCCCCAACATAGGAAGGTGCTTCAACTAAAACCACATCATTTGGGTCAATAAAAATTCGAGAGATTAAATCAAGTGCTTGTTGTGAACCGGTTGTAACAATTACATCATCTGGATGTGCTCGGATTCCCTCTAACGCCATCATGTCGCAAATCTGCTCACGCAATCTTGGATGGCCTTGCCCGCTGCCATATTGCAAAGCCTCTGCGCCATTATCAGAGATTAATTTTTGAACTACTGAAGCCATCATCTCCATTGGCAGGGCCGAAAGATTTGG
>CAITID010000140.1 GCA_903892335.1 uncultured Actinomycetes bacterium | reverse complement strand
TCGCTGATGGTGCAAAAGTCTTACTCTGAAGGAATGCGCGCCCTTGTTCTTTACACCGCCACTATCCAAGATGCCTTCGCTATCGGTGAGGCAGAGGGACTTGATAAAGATAAGTTGCAGGATCTGCATGCGTTAAATGATTTATTACTACCAATTGTTAAGGGATACGGAAGCGAAAAATCCTGGGTGCTACTTGGCACTGAATCATTACAAACATTTGGTGGCGCAGGCTTTACCGAAGATTGGCCGCTTGAGCAGTATGTGCGCGATGCCAAGATCGATACCTTGTATGAAGGAACCACCGCTATTCAAGGAATGGATTTCTTCTTCCGCAAAATCATCAGAGATGGTGGACGTTCAATTACATTGCTAGGTAAGGAAATAGCCAAGTACGCATCTGCTGGTGGAAACATGGCAGATGAGAAAAAGATGTTGCTAAAGGCGCTAGAAGATGTGCAAGGAATGATCACACATATGATCGGTGTCGCAATGGAGTCACAAGAGGATCCAAAGCAGATTTACAAAGTTGGCTTAAATACATCTCGTTTGTTAATGGCAACTGGTGAGTTAATTATCGCTTGGTTACTAATCCAACAAGCAGATATCGCGCAAACAAAGTTGGCAAATCCGGGCCGTGATAAAGATTTCTTTGATGGCAAGGTTGCATCAGCTAAATTCTTTGTTCGCTCAGTTCTGCCTCATATTGCAGTAGAACGTGCTGTGGTTGAGTCAGAAACAGGTGCAATTATGGAAATAGCTGAGGCTGCTTTCTAACTCGGCAATTAAGCTTCAAAGTTAATGTAATCTGCTCAGCGTGAAACATCGCGCTGAATTTTTAATGATCTCTGCTGCAATGGGCTTTGCCTTGGGTGGCATTGGCGCAAAGGTGCTTCGTGAAGCTGATATGGATGCTTTCCGGTTAACTCAAATCCGCACAACTGGCGCCGCCTTAATTTTACTTACCATTGCATTTATCGCAGGACGTGAACAACTTCGAATTAAGAAATCTGAAATTAAAGATTTGATGATCTTTGGAATTATTGGAATTGCACTCGTTACCTCTTTTTACTTCTTTGCGATTAAGTACCTATACATTTCAATCGCTTTAATAATCGAGTTCACCGCACCAATTTGGATTGCCCTCTACTTAAGATTTGTGCGCAAGAAATATATTTCACCATTGATGTGGTGGGGTATCGGCTTCGCCTTTGGCGGGCTGCTATTAATATCTGAAATCTGGAGTGGTTCATCCCTACATCCACTTGGCGTAATCATCGCCTTTGCCGACGCGTTCGCACTTGCTACCTACTTTTTATATGCTGAAAAATTAACTCAAAACCGCACCTCTCTTTCTTTGATGACCTGGGGAATTGGTATAGCTGCTGTGTTTTGGGCAGTGGTTCTGCCTTGGTGGAACTTCCCATTCCACTACTTAACCGACACCTTCCAATTAGGTGGCAGTTTAGAAAATATCTACGCACCCGGCTGGACATTAATTTTGTGGATCATCATTGTTGGAACGGTGACACCATACCTATTAACGGTTACCGCAATCCGCTCACTCTCCGCCTCTACAAGTAGCGTGATTGGCATGATTGAACCGATCTTTGCTGGCGCTATCGCTTGGTGGTTATTAAATGAATCATTTACAACAATTCAATTAATTGGCTGCGCAGTTGTGTTAGTTGGTATTTACTTAGCTGATAAGGCTAAGGCAGGAGCTAAGTAGATGAGCGGGTTTGCCGATCTATTCTCTGCAAATAAAGAGTTTGTTAAAAACTTTAAAGCTCAGGATTTAACTGGACAAGCGCGCAAAGGTTTAGCAATTGTTACGTGTATGGATTCACGGATTGACCCACTTCGTATTGTTGGTATGGCGCCCGGAGATGCGAAAAGTCTTCGCAACGCCGGAGCTCGAGTAACCGAGGATGTACTGCGAACTTTGGTTTTAGCTACCCACTTATTAAATGTTTCGCGGGTCCTAGTTATGCCACATACTGATTGCAAAATGGCTAGCGGCAGTGAAGAAGAGATTCATGCGACGATCAAGGAACGCAGTGGTCTAGATACTCGAAGCATTGAGATTAGAACTGTGAAGGATCAACTCGCTGCACTGAAATCTGACTTAACTAGAATTAAAAGCTTTCCATTTTTACCAAAAGAGCTAGAGATTGTTGGCGCAATTTATGATGTTAAAACTGGAGTATTAAAAGAGATTTAAACTAGTTTTCCTTTGGATAGCTCTCTTGTGAGCTATAAGAAGGTGCCATGTCAGTAAAGCGAGCAAAGTGAAGTTGGGCTGAAACGGTAATTGTGCGAGTTGGTCCATTTCGGTGTTTAGCAACAATTAAGTCGGCCTCACCAGATCGATTTTGTTGATCATATAGATCATCGCGGTGTAGCAAGATAACCACATCTGCATCCTGCTCGATCGAGCCAGATTCACGAAGATCAGAGAGCATTGGTTTCTTATCAGAGCGTTGCTCAGGCGAACGGTTTAACTGCGAGATTGCAATTACTGGAACATTTAATTCTTTAGCTAATAACTTTAACTGCCTGGAGAACTCAGAAACTTCTTGTTGACGGTTTTCAACCCGCTTGCCAGAGGTCATAAGTTGCAGGTAATCAATCACAATTAACTTTAGATTGTGGCGTTGCTTTAGGCGACGTGCCTTTGCTCTGATCTCCATTAATGAAAGATTTGGTGAATCATCAATAAACATCGGTGCCTCTGAAATCTCACCCATACGGCGGGCCATACGTGCCCACTCTTCATCGGTAAGTGAGCCGGCGCGAATATTATTTAATGGAACTCGAGCTTCAGCAGACAACATACGCATCGTGATTTCAGAGCGTGACATTTCAAGTGAGAAAATAACTGAGGTATCACCTTTATGAATGGAGGCATAGCGCGCGATATCTAAACCAAGTGTTGATTTACCAACTGCCGGACGTGCTGCAAGGACAATCATATTTCCAGGGTGGAAGCCATGAGTTAATGCATCTAGATCTTTAAATCCACTCTTAACACCCTCACCCATTACACCGGATGAAATCTTTTCAATCTCATCAAATGCTGCTGGCAATAACTCTGATAATTGAATGTAATCCTCAGCTGCGCGCCGCTCAGTTACGGCGTGCACTTCAGCTTGTGCTGCGTTAACTGCATCATCGACTTCGCCCTCAACTGTGTAACCAAGCTGCACAATTTTTGTACCGGCCTCAACTAACCTGCGCATAATTGCGCGCTCGCGAATTATCTTTGCGTAGTAACTTGCATTAGCTGCTGTTGGAACTGATGAAATTAAAGTATGTAAATAAGGTGCACCACCTGCGCGTGTTAAGTCGCCACGTTTTGTTAATTCAGCGGAGACGGTAACTGGATCTGCTGGCTCACCACGTGAATAAAGATCAATAATTGCATCGTAAATTAATTCGTGGGCGGGACGGTAGAAATCACGTTCGCGTAAAATTTCAACAACTTCTGAGATGGCATCCTTTGATAGCAACATTCCACCAAGTACAGATTGCTCAGCGATAACATCTTGTGGCGGAGTACGTTCAAACTCTGCTGGATTGTTATTGCGGCGGGCGTTGTTATTTGGGAACTCTGCGATACTCATAATCAAAGCCTCCCATCCGCCACTGACACTCAATTACGGCCTTTTAAAACTAATTTGAGCCGCTTACTTACCTTGGTCGAAACTTAATCCTTATTGCACTGCTGCGATACCAAAAATACAGGTATTTGAAAGCAGGCTGTGCAGTACTGCCATTTATCGGTGGATAAGTTGTGGATGGCTGTGTGTATAGCTGTGAATACTTTTTCTTGGGCTCAAATAAAAAACCCCCCGAATAAACGAGGGGTTTTAAATTCTTTATCACTTACTTTTCAGAGACCACACTTACTGGAACATTTGCAACTACTTGAGACTCAAGTGCGATGCGGATGGTGTACTTACCCACCTTTTTGATGTGCTTTGTAAGTTTGATGCTGTGGCGATCAACTGTCTCACCAGTTGATGTCTTAATTGCAGCAACTAAATCTTTATCAGTTACTGAACCAAACATGCTGCCAGTTGAGCCAATCTTTACCTTAACAACAATGTTTGCTGCTTCAAGCTTGTTTTTGATCTCCTTGGCATGATCAAGGTCGCGAATCTCGCGTGCAGAACGTGCTCGCTTAATTCCTTCAATCTGACCCTCGCCACCCTTTGTCCAAAGGATTGCATTGCCACGAGGCAATAGAAAGTTGCGGCCATAACCATCTTTAACAGTTACAACATCGCCAGCACTTCCAAGACCTGATACTTCGCGAGTAAGAATTAATTTCATTTTAGTTAACCCTTTCCTTAGCGAGCTGTAGAGGTGTAAGGGAGCAGTGCCATCTCGCGGCTATTTTTTACCGCGGCAGCGATTGCTCGTTGATGTTCTGTGCAGGCACCGGTAATACGGCGAGCGCGGATCTTGCCGCGATCGGTGATGTATTTACGAAGCGTTGCAATATCTTTGTAATCGATGTAATTCACTTTGTCACGACAAAATGAACATGGCTTCTTTTTAAACTTCTTAAGCGCAGCAGCAGCTGCCTTAGATTGCTTAGGTTTTTCTCTAAGCGTCTTATTACTTCTTGCTCCCACTGTGGTGCTCCTTTTTTAGGGCCCTAGCTTTTTTAAAAGTTAGGAATGGTTGTTAGTTGGTTTTATTTAAAACGGAGGTGCATCATCACTTGGAGTCGTAGACCATCCGCCACCTACTGGTGCGGCTGACCATGGATCCTCAGCTGATGCGGTCTCGGTAGCTGGTGCGGTGTAACCGGTACCTGCTTGACGAGTTGTTTTCGTAACCTTTGCAGTTGCATTGCGAAGTGATGGACCTACCTCATCAACTTCAACTTCAAATACGGTGCGCTTTTCTCCCTCTTTAGTTTCGTATGAACGTTGCTTTAAACGTCCAGAAACAATTACTCGCATTCCACGAGTTAGAGATTCAGCAACATTTTCTGCTGCTTGGCGCCAGATCTGGCATTGTAAAAAGAGGCTATCGCCATCTTTCCACTCATTTGTGGTCTTATCTAAATAACGCGGTGTTGATGCAACGGTGAACTTTGCTACTGCTGCTCCTGATGGAGTGAAGCGAAGCTCGGGATCGTTAACCAAATTTCCGATCATTGTTAGATTGGTATCGCCTGCTGCCATTTCCTTTTCCCCTATCTGCTTTAGATGCTTGTTCTTTATTAGTTACGTGGGATGACTTTTACTCTGGACGTACAACTTTGGTGCGAAGAACTGACTCATTTAAATTAAGTTGACGATCCAACTCTTTAACTGGTGCAGGCTCGCTGTGCATATCAATAACTGCGTAAATACCTTCGCCCTTTTTATTTATTTCAAAGGACATCCGGCGCTTACCCCAGATATCAAGTTTGTCGACCTTGCCGCCACCATCTTTAATTATCTTTAGATAAGTTTCAAGACTTGGTGCAACTGTCTTCTCTTCTAAATCAGGATCAAGAATGACCATGAGTTCATAACGACGCATTTTTTAAACCACCTCTGGACTAAAGCGGCTACGGAATTTCCGAAGCAGGTGTTGGGCTAAGGGTAGCCGCCTGCGGTGTCAGCGAGAAATTGATGCGTGTGATCCGTGGATTTCTGAGGCTAATTTATAGCTAAACCAGCTGATCCCTGCGACCCGGATCAAAATAGCAAGGGCGTAACCACCGGCTGGTAAACCAAACTCTGCGCCTTGGTTTAACGCTAAGTATTGCCAAATCGCTAAGTGATAGATCATCTCAGTAACCTGCCAGATCCAAAAAGCGGAAATTTGTTTACTCTTGCTCATCGCAATTATTGCAAGCGGGGTTAACCATAAAACATATTGTGGTGAGTAAACCTTAGCTAGTGTTGTAAAAATTAATACTAGAAAAAATGCTATCTCTGCCAGTGTCGGAGTTTTACCTAACTTAAATAACCAGGTGCCTAATCCAATAAATGCTGCGACTGAAATAAGTGAGTACAAGTTATTTAAAACCGGCAGATTAATACCGTAAATATCCAAAGCAAACCAGATTGATCCAAAATCTGAAGCGCGCTCTAGATTTAACTTAAAAAAGCGCCACCAGCCACCAAAAGAGGTGGCGATTATTGGAAGGTTTATTGCTAGCCAAAATATTGTTACTGTGAAGATATATGAGCGAAGTGCCTTAAATTGTTGGCTACGCCAAAAAATAATTGCAATTGGAAGGAGTAAAACTATTGGAAAGAATTTAGTCGAGATTGAGATTGATAAAGCAATCGCACTTGCATCAAATCTTTTTTGATCGAAGTAGTAGATTGAAAGCAGCAATGTGATAACTGCCCAAAGATCCCAATTTATAAATAATGATGCGATCACAGCCGGGGCTAATGGAAATAAGTAGGCGTGCTCTGGTTTCATTTTTCTTAGTAAAAATCCAATTGCGATAAAGCATCCAATTAAAAGCAAAACATTTAAATCAAAGAACCAGCGATAAGAATCAGCCGCTGGCACCAGAAAGGAGATCAACCAATTTCCTAAACCAATTATTGGTGGGTACTCGATAGCGTTACTAGCTGATAAGTATGGCCAGGTGTTATCAATTAATCCTCGCTCACCAAAGAGTGCTGGAATATCGGTGTAACAAGCGTGCACATAATTATCTGGTGATTGAAAATCATTACTTCGACAGTGATTAAATTTTGTAACTGAGATTAAGGCACAGGCAATTAATATTAAGGCGAACTTACTTTTCAGAGCTATGGCTTAACTTTTTTTCTTTTTAGGTGTGGGTGTTGGTGAAGGCGGAATTAATGCTGGATCCATGGTTGGAACAGCGTTTATGTAATCAACTGGTTCTGTGCCACCAATATTTGTTGGTGCTGGGAATTCTTGAATTGGTGCTTTCCCTAAATACGCTTTTACATAAGCTGCCCAGATACGTGCTGGGAAGGAGCCACCGGTTACTGAGGTTAGGCCGCCAATTCCATTTAATGATTGAGTTGCATCATCGCGATAGAAGGCAACACTTGCGGCAACTTCTGGTGTGTAACCGTTATACCAGGCTGCTGCGTTGTCATTTGATGTTCCAGTTTTTCCAGCCGATGGCCTACCTAAGCGAGCGCCAACAATTCCACCAGTTCCGGCAACTGTTGTTCGATACAACGCATAAGTTAGATCAGCCATTACATCTTTGCTAAATACTTCCTGCGCTTGAATTCGGCCTTGATACAAAATTCCTTTATTTGGACCTTGTACTTCATTAATAATAAAAGGTTTTGCATAAATTCCTTGTGCGGCAAAGGTAGCGTAAGCATTAGCTAAATCAATTACATGTGGGCTAGATGAACCAAGTGTCACAGAAGGAGATGCCACCATCTCAACTGACTCTGGAATTCCGGCACGTCTTGCAACATCTACAACCTTATCTACGCCAGCTTTAATTCCAAGTGGTACATAAACCGTATTTACTGAGTGCTCAGTTGCTGTTAGTAGTGAGACCTTGCCCCACTCTTCACCGCCATAGTTATTTACAACATATGCACGTCCGATGCCATCATCATAAACTTTTGGTGAATCCCCATCCCAAACTGAAGTTAATGGAATGCCAGCTTCTAGTGCTGCAACTAATGCAAATGGTTTAAATGATGAACCACCGGATGCGATACCTTGAGTTGCGGCATTAAATTGATACTTTAAATAATCTTTACCGCCATACATCGCCAATATTTCACCTGTGCCTGGCTTTATCGAAACGAGCCCAATATGTAAGTTTTCTGGCGCTTGTGTCGGCGCCTCTTTATTTACTGCAGCAACTGCTGCCTCTTGTGCCTCTTTAACTAAAGTGGTTTTAATAATGTAGCCACCAATTAATAATTGTTCATCGGTAAAGCCAAGATTATTTAACTCACGCTCCACCCAAGAGATCACATATCCCTTTGGTCCAGCTAAGGCACCCGATGTAATTCGTGGGTTTATTACTGGAAACTTAACTTTGCTTGCCTGTTCCTTAGTTAACCATTTTTGTTCAACCATGCCATCTAATACATAGGTGAAGCGGTTTTCTAGTCTAGGTAGGTTCTCTTTTTTAAAGCCAGGATCATATAAACCGGGGCTGCGCAAGATTGAAGCAAGTACGGCTGCTTGGGCGATATTTAATTTATCAACTGTGGTTCCAAAGTAAACCTGAGATGCTGTTTGCACACCATATGAGCCGCGACCAAAGTAAATAGTATTTAGATAGTTTTCAAATATTTGATCCTTTGAAAAT
>CAITID010000139.1 GCA_903892335.1 uncultured Actinomycetes bacterium | reverse complement strand
TCCTCGGTTGTGCAAGTAACGGTTGTAGCGTGCTTGATAAATTGCATTAAGCGGTCCGATACCCATCGACACAGTTGGGAACTGCCAAAAATCTGGCATTAAACGTGGATGTGGGTATGAAGATAGGCCGCCACCATCATGAGATAACTCTTGGCGGAAACCATCCATTTGTTTCTCAGTTAGGCGCCCTTCCATAAAGGCACGTGCATACATTCCAGGGGATGCATGTCCTTGGAAAAATATTTGATCACCACCTCCTGCATGTTCTGCGCCACGGAAGAAGTGGTTAAAGCCAACCTCATATAAAGATGCAGAGGATGCATAAGTTGAAATATGTCCGCCAACTCCAACACCTGGGCGCTGGGCACGGTGCACCATGATTGCCGCGTTCCAACGAATAAATGCTCGGATGCGACGTTCAATAAACTCATCACCAGGAAACTCTGGCTCTAATGCTGGTGGAATTGAGTTGATGTAATCAGTTGTGCGAAGTCCACCAACACCAACATTTTTCTCATTAGCTCGTTGGATAAGTGAGAGCATTAAATACCGAGCACGAACTGGACCAGCATTTTTTAATACTGCATCAAAGGACTGTTGCCATTCGGAGGTCTCTTGTGGATCGATATCAACTAATTGATCTACTAGGTGATCTGGGCCCTCAAAGTTCTCGCTCACAGGCCTATTCTCTTACTTCCAGGGGTGTTTAGTCATATTTGAGAGCGTAGCGAAGGAGTGATCTGCCTTAAAAATTTGCATCTAGCGCCAAGGTTGGGTGGACTACTCCTAATGAACTCCGCACAGGCTCCTGTTGCCACCGTTGAAAGATTGGGCATCACAAAGGATCAACTAATTCTTGAAGTTGGCTTTGATTATGCCGATTGTGATCTGCAAATTCGAAGTGCAATAACCCAAAAGAGTGGCACCGATTTTCTAAACTCTGATTCACAAGAGGTAGTAGATGCGGTAATTCTTTGGTGGCGCGAAGATGATGGTGATTTAGTTGATGAATTAGTAGATGCACTTACCTACTTAACCGAGGATGGACCAATCTGGTTATTCACACCAAAAGCAGGTCGGCCAGGACATGTAGAGGCAAGTGATATTCAAGATGCGGCGCCAACTGCAGGAATGTCGCAAACAACCACATTCTCAGCTGGAGCTGATTGGAGTGCAACACGTTTAGTAGCACGGCATGCTGGAAGTAATATCAAAAAGAAAAACAAGTAAAGGGAGATAGAAATGGCGCTCGCAATTGGTTCGGCTGCACCTGATTTTGAATTAGTAAATCAACATGGTGAGAAGATCTCACTTAGCTCTTTTAAGGGTAAGAAGAATGTTGTAGTACTTTTTTATCCATTTGCATTTAGCGGTATCTGCACCGGTGAGCTTTGCGCTCTTCGTGATGATCTCTCATCTTTTCAAAACGATAGTGTTGAGTTAATCGCAATCTCTTGTGATCCAATGTATGCCAATAAGGTATTTGCAGAGCAAGAGGGTTATAAGTTCCAAGTACTCTCAGATTTCTGGCCACATGGCGCCATTGCCAAGTCATACGGAGTCTTTGAAGAATCCCGCGGTTGCGCCACCCGTGGCACATTTATCGTTGGCAAAGATGGAAATTTAAAGTGGCAGGTTGTTAATTCACTAGGTGAAGCACGCAATGTCGTCGCATATAAAGAGGCATTAGCAGCGCTATAAATTTATGCGGGGATTGGGAGTAATACTTATCAACTAGTACTATTCCCATCCCAACGAAAGATTGGGTGGTTAGCTCAGTGGTAGAGCGCCTCGTTTACACCGAGGATGTCGGGGGTTCGAAACCCTCACCGCCCACGTAGTAGGCGTAACTCGTAATTTAATTTATTAAATCTGGATGTAAGTTAG
>CAITID010000138.1 GCA_903892335.1 uncultured Actinomycetes bacterium | reverse complement strand
CTTGTTGTAATCTTGCAGCCTGACCAGATTTGATATCTACTGCCGGAAGTAAATCAATAGGCTTCATAATCTAAGAGAGCAAACAATCTGGCCCAAGCACCGTTTTTAAATCAGCCGATAACGATGGTGATGAAGTTACCTTCAACCCTTCATCTAATTTTAGAACTGTGAATTTACCGTTCTCATCTAGTTGTAAGTGAACCTCGCGAGATCCAGGATGAGAACGCAAAATTTCTTTCATTCGATCAATTACTGGTGGTGTGCAGCGTGACATCTCCATAGAAATAACAAGTGGGCCAGTTGGTGTTTTATTTAAATCTGGCATTGTTAAATCAAGGGCAGAGATTCTGGCTTGCTCCTCACGCCGATCTACTCGACCACGGATAGCGACAACTCGATCCTCAACTAAATTAACTCCATGTGTTGCATAAGAGTTTGAGAAAAACATTACATCTACGGCGCCCTCTAAATCCTCTACCGTCACAATTGCCCAAGGCGTTCCCTGCCTGGAAACTTTTCGTTGAACCTGTGTTATCAATCCGCCAACTGTAATTATTTGATCATGATTAACCTCACCCAATTGGCTAATTGGCATATCGGAGGTTGCGCGCAAAATATGTTCAATGCCTAGTAACGGGTGATCAGATACATACAAACCTAACATCTCACGTTCATAGGAGAGCAGCATTGATTTCTCCCATTCAGTTAATGGAATTTCAAGTGAGACACCACTTATAGAAGTACCAGAGGTCTGCGTTCCAAACAAATCAAATTGACCAATCGCCTCAGCTCGCTTGGCCTCTGATACTGCATCAATTGCCTCCAAATAAATCATCATGAGTCCTTTACGTGAATGCTTTAAGGAATCAAAGGCGCCTGCTTTGATTAAGGACTCGATGGTTTTCTTATTACACACAGATGCGTCTACTTTTGCTAGGAAATCACCAAAGCTTTGGTACTTTCCTTTGTTAATTCGATTACTAATAATCGAAGCAACCACATTCTCGCCCACATTTCGAATCGCAGTTAATCCAAAACGAATATCAGCACCCCTTGGTGTGTACTCTGAATCAGATTCATTCACATCAGGAGCCAGCACTTTAATGCCCATACGACGGCATTCATTTAAATACAATGAACTCTTATCCTTATCATCACGAACACTTGTTAAAAGCGCTGCCATGTACTCGGTTGGATAATTAGCTTTTAGGTAGGCTGTCCAAAAGGAAAGCAATCCATAACCTGCACTATGTGCTCTATTAAATGCGTAATCTGAGAATGGAATTAAGGTTTGCCATAATTTTTCAACGGCGTCAGCTGAAAACTTGTTCTCCTTCATGCCAGACTCAAAGTGAACCCGCTCTTTATCCAAAATCTCCTTGTTCTTCTTACCCATCGCCTTACGTAATAGATCAGCACGGCCTAGTGAAAAACCAGCCACCTTGCGAGCAATAGCTAACACCTGCTCTTGGTAAACAATTAAGCCGTATGTATCTTTTAATATTTCATTTAATGGTTGTTCAAGTTCTGGATGAATTGGAACTGGCAGCTTTCGCCCGTTTTTATAATCTGCATATTTATTATGGGAATCCTCACCCATTGGTCCCGGCCGATAAAGTGCGATCACCGCTGAAATATCTTCAAAGCTGTCCGGGGCCATAGAGCGCAGTAACGCTCTAATCGGTGCACTATCTAATTGAAATACTCCGAGGGTATCGCCTCGAGATAAGAGATCAAAGGTGTTTTTATCAGAAAGTGGCAGCTCCTCTAACACAACAGTCTTACCTAAATTGTTTTTTATATTGATTAAACAATCATCTAAAACTGAAAGGTTTCTAAGTCCAAGAAAATCCATCTTAAGTAAACCAGTCGCCTCACATGCGCCCATATCAAATTGGGTAATGATTGCGCCATCAGCCTCCCGGCGATGTATCGGAATCACATCAAGTAAAGGCTCTTTACTAAGAATTACACCCGCAGCATGGACACCCCATTGACGCTTTAATCCTTCAATGCCTAGTGCGGTATCAACAATCTTTTTAGAATCTGGATCTGAATCATAAAGAGCGCGTAGCTCTGTTGCCTCACCGTATCGCTCATCATTAACATCAAAGACGCCACTTAATGAAATATCTTTACCCATCACAGATGGTGGTAATGATTTAGTTAATTTCTCACCAAGTACGTATGGATAACCCAATACTCGAGTTGAATCTTTAATCGCTTGTTTTGATTTAATTGTGCCGTAGGTAATTATCTGCGCTACTCGATCATCGCCATACTTTGTCGTTGCATATTGAATCATTTCTGAACGCCTGCGCTCATCAAAATCTAAGTCAATATCTGGCATCGAAATACGTTCTGGATTTAAGAAACGTTCAAATAAGAGACCAAATTTAATTGGATCTAGTCCAGTAATTCCAAGTGAGTATGAAACAAGAGAGCCGGCGGCAGAGCCTCTTCCTGGACCTACTCTGATTCCTACTTCACGTGCATGATTGCAAAGATCTGAAACCACTAAGAAGTAACCTGGGAAACCCATTTTAATCATTACTTCTAATTCAAAATTTAATCGCTCTTGATATTCAGCTGGAATATTGCCCGCTAATTTCTTACTTAGTCCAAGATTGGCTTGTTTAATCAACCACGAATCTTCACTTTCACCTTTTGGAACAGTAAATCTAGGTAGTAGGTTCTCACCTTCTCGCATAGTTGTGTTGCAACGCTCGGCAATTAATAATGTGTTATCGCAACTTTCAGGAAAATCTTTAAATAACTCGCGCATTTGCTGAGCGCTCTTGAGATAGAACTCTGAGTTTTCAAACTTAAATCGTTTTGGATCAGCCAAGG
>CAITID010000137.1 GCA_903892335.1 uncultured Actinomycetes bacterium | reverse complement strand
CCGTTTCGCCTACTTGCAACAATCTATGTGGATGTCTTTCGCGGAATCCCAATGTTATTGGTGATCTTACTTGTTGGATTTGGCATACCAGCGCTGCAATTAAAAGGCCTAACAAATAATGTTTTAATTCTGGGAACTGCTGCAGTAATTATTACTTACACCGCCTATGTTGCTGAGGTAATTAGAAGTGGAATTTTATCTATTCATCCTTCCCAGCGGGCTGCAGCTAGATCACTCGGTTTAAACTATTTTCAAACACTTAGATTTGTTATTTTGCCACAAGCCTTTCGCCGGGTAACACCACCCTTATTAAATGACCTAGTTGCCCTAATTAAAGACACTGGTTTGGTTTCAATATTAGGTGTTACAGATGCGGTGCGAGCAGCCCAAATCGCCTCATCTCGCTCCTTTAACTACACCCCCTACGTTATGGCCGCTTTAGTATTCCTAGCGATCACAATTCCCTTAACCAGATTTACTGACCGCACTCTTCGCAAATCAATTGAACAACAAAATGCGCAGGGCCTAGCATGAGTAATTGCGTACTTGAGATCTCAAGGCTTCGAAAATCATTTGATACCGAGGTTGTCTTAGAAGATATTTCAATTAAAGTACCAGAGCACACCGCAACCGTGTTCATTGGTGCATCCGGCTCTGGAAAATCAACGCTATTGCGCTGCATTAATTTGTTGGAGCCAATCGATGATGGCGTGATAAAGCTAGATGGAAATGACATAACTGATGTTGAGATTAATCCCGATGAGGTAAGGCGAAAGATCGGCATGGTTTTTCAAGCCTTTAATCTATTTCCGCATATGAGCGTTCTTGAAAATATTATTTTGGCCCCGGTTCGAGTGCAGAATATGAGCCGAGATGAAGCAATTGATCATGCGCAAAATCTTTTAAAGCGATTTGGTTTATTAGATAAGGCCAATCAATACCCAGATCGTTTAAGTGGTGGGCAACAACAAAGAGTTGCCATTATTAGATCACTTGCATTAAATCCAAGATTATTACTACTAGATGAAATTACCTCATCCCTTGATCCAGTTTTAGTTAATGAGGTTTTAAAAACTGTCCGCGATCTAAAGGCGGAGGGAATGACCATGGTTCTTGCCACCCATGAGATGGGCTTTGCCAAGCAAGTAGCAGATGAAGTTTGCTTCCTTAAAGATGGTCGCATCTTAGAGTGGGGACCTCCTAGTCAGATTTTAAATAAGCCGCAGAAGCAAGAGACACAAGAGTTCTTAAAGCAGGTCAATGAGGCGGGCCGGTTGTAATTTGTGAGTGAAGGCTTTGAAATTACCGCTGGGCAAATTCCTGTAATTTTGCATGTGCCACACAGCAGCCGGCTTATTCCAGAAGATATCCGAAGTTCAATTTTGCTAACTGATGAAGAGTTATCTTATGAACTAGATCAGATGACTGATTCTGATACTGATCTAATCGCACATAATGCGGTAGCTGATTTATCATTGAAACCTTGGATATTTAAAAATCAATTATCAAGATTGGTAATTGACCCAGAGCGCTTTCCAGATGAGCGCGAGGTTATGAACAAGGTTGGAATGGGCGCGGTATACATTAAAACATCTACTGGTAAAAATCTGCGCGATGAGGATTTCAACCCT
>CAITID010000136.1 GCA_903892335.1 uncultured Actinomycetes bacterium | reverse complement strand
GCAATCAATCCCATCAAAGATCATTTAGCTCATAGACAACTACAGGCAGTGATAAAAGAGTTTAAGCCTGACATCATCCATTCACATACATTTAAAGCAGGCTTCATAGTCCGTGCCCGTAAGCAATCAGTGCCAGTCATACACACTTTCCACGGTCACTTACTTGATGACCCAGAGTTCTCTGGCTTTAAAGCAAAAGTTATTACTGCAATAGAGAAAAGACTTGCTAAGGAAACTAGCAAGCTGGTCAGCGTAGGTCAGCGCGTGGCAGATGAATTAGTTGAATTACATGTTGGAGAAGAAGCGCAGTACATAAGCATCGCACCAGGTGTTAAAGAGTTAAGCATTACCCCGCGAACAGATGCCCTGAAAAACCTAGGCATTACCGATGACGGCCGCCCGATAATCGGATGGATTGCCCGCGTTACGGGAGTAAAGAATCCAATGCGTGCCCTCGATGTAGCGCGCGCAATACCAACAGCCCACTTCGTGATGGCCGGTGGTGGAGATTTACTAGAAGAAATTAAAGAAGCAGCACCTTCTAATGTAAGTGTTATTGGTTGGGCAAAAGCTGAAGATCTATTTGGGGCATCTGACCTCATCCTTTCAACAAGTGAAAATGAAGGAATGCCTATTGCTTTAATTGAGGCTCAATTAGCAGGCAAGCCAGTGGTTGCAACTGATGTGGGCGGTGTATCTGAAGTTATTGCTAACTATGAAACAGGCTTAGTGACTAATAAGAATGCAGGCTCAATTGCAGCAGCTCTGAACTCATTAATCCTTGATACCCAAAAGTGCGCACAGATGGGCGCACTTGCAACATCGCGTGCCAGAGCGCATTTTTCTATTGATCAAATGGTTAACGCTCATGTGAGCCTATATAAGTCGATTGTGAATTAGGCTTCACCCATGCGTGTACTTATCACTGGTGGAGCCGGCTTTATTGGTTCCCATTTAGCTGACCATTATGTGGCCAAAGGTAATCACATAACTATTCTGGACAATTTCTCTACTGGATCAAAAGAGAATGTTGCTCACTTAGCAGGAAAAGTCACAACCACAGATGGTGATATCAGAAACGTCGATCTCGTTGAAAAACTCACTCAAGAAGCAGATTTAGTCCTGCATATGGCTGCTGCCCTTGGCGTTAACACAATTCTTGAATCTCCTCTTGAATCAATGTCAACCAACATCACTGGCAGTGAGGTTGTATTAAATGCTGCAGCTAAATTCAAAAAGCGCATCATCATCGCCAGTACATCAGAAATCTATGGCAAAAACCCAAAGCAGCCATTACGTGAAGGTGATGATCGTGTGGTTGGCGCACCACAAAAGATTCGCTGGACATACAGTGATGCAAAGGCAATAGAGGAGGCAATGGCAACTGCCTTGCATACCCAAAGCAAACTACCTGTGACAACCGTGCGCTTATTTAACACCGTTGGACCACGACAAACTGGCCGCTATGGAATGGTTGTGCCACGCTTTGTCCAAGCTGCGCTAAAGAATGAGGCTCTGACAATCTATGGTGATGGCACACAATCACGCGTCTTTTGCCATGTTGATGATGCCGTAGACGCAATTGCAAAGATTGTAGAAACAGATGCAACGATTGGTGAAGTCTTTAACGTGGGCGGTAGCGGAGAAATTACCATTAAAGCGTTAGCTGAGAAGGTCATTAATACAACAAAGTCACAATCAGTAATTTCTTACACCCCATACTCAGATGCCTACCTTGCGGGCTTTGAAGATATCCAACGTCGTGTGCCAGATATTTCTAAGATTAAGCAGGCGATTGGTTGGGCACCAACTAAAGACCTAGAAGCAATCATTAAGGATATTGCAGGAATTTAAATCCCATCAGCTCCAGCAATTGAGCCTGTGCAGTCAAAAATATAAGAAGATTTCTTGATATCAGCAACTGACACCACATCATGCTTAGTCACAATCACCGCCACTTCAGATGGGCTTAAATCACTGCTTTCTTCACCGCGCCAGCTGCCCACAAGCGGGTCATGCCAGATAACAGTTGCTCCTGCTTGGCGCAATAGATCAATAATTGCTGCTGCAGGTGTTTCTCTCGTGTCTGCAACGTTGGCTTTATAGGAAACCCCAACTACAACAATTGATTTACCCTTGATGGAGCCACCAAAACTAGCAATCACTCTCTTCACAACATATGCCGGCATTGCTAAGTTCACTTCATTAGCTCTCTTAATAAAGGTTGCTGGCACCCCAACTTCATTTGCAACGTAAGCCAAATAAGTTGGATCCACAGGAATGCAGTGTCCTCCAACTCCTGGGCCAGGGTTAAACTCCATAAAGCCATATGGCTTAGTCGCAGCAGCATCTAATACTTCTCGCCCTGATATTCCTAGCGCATCAGCAATCTGG
>CAITID010000135.1 GCA_903892335.1 uncultured Actinomycetes bacterium | reverse complement strand
GCCGCCAGTTGCAGTCAATGAAGAAATTAATCCACATTCTGCGCACAAACCAACACCATAGCTAGCATTTTCACTATTGCAGCCAACAACTATTCGACCATCGTCTACTAACGCAGCAACGCCAACCTTAAAGTTTGAATAAGGCGCATAAGCCTTTTTCATAATCTCTTTTGCAGCGATATGTAAGGAGTCCCAGTTAATTTCCATGGGGTAATTGTCCTACGAAATTAAATTATCTATTACCGCGTGAGTATGGGATGCCATCGGCTGCAGGAGCACGAACGCGACCAACTACGCCAGAGACGGCGATGATCGTTGCAATGTAAGGCACCATTAACATGAATTCGGAAGGTATCGAAACTCCGATTATTGAGAGGTTACTTTGTAAACTCGTAGTGAATCCAAAAAACAATGCAGCTGTTACCGCACCCCTTGGAGTCCATTTTCCAAAAATTAAACAGGCCAGTGCGATAAAACCAGCTCCTGCCGTCATCTCTTTTGTAAAGCTTCCTACAGCGCCCAAAGTAAAGTACGAGCCACCAATACCCGCAACTAATCCGGCCAATAAAACATTTTTGTAGCGAAGACGGTTAACATCAATACCTACACTGTCAGCTGCAATTGGTAACTCACCAATGGCTCTCGTGCGCAAACCCCAACGGGTTTTAAACATTGCAAATTGAATTACAAAAACTATTAGATACATCAAATAAACAATGATGGTTTGATTAAACAAGATTGGGCCAATAATTGGAAGTTTTGAAAGTAGTGGGATTGGAGTTCTGTCAAAGGTCGGACCGAGATTCCAAACATCACCATATGGAACAAGTAGTTTTGAGTAAATGTATCCAGTCAATCCGATAACTAACACATTGAGAACAAAACCTAGAATTACTTGGTCAACCTGATACTTGATTGCAAAAAAGGCCAGCAGGAATGAAACCAGCATGCCGGCAATTGGTGCAAAAACCAGACCTATAAATACATTTTGGCTAATGCTTGCGATCATCGCAGAAACACAGGCGGCAAATAGAAGTTGTCCCTCGATGGCAATATTGATAACACCAGATTTCTCACATAGCAGCCCAGAGAGGGAACCAAAAATTAAGGGAACAGAGAACATAATCGCTCCCTGCAAAATACCAGTAAATGGCACAAATTTTCCGCTTGCCGTCCAGCACAAGAATGCCAAGATTATTCCAAATCCAAATATGAAACCGCCTGTGACAATTTGCTTACCGTTTCTAAACTGAAGATAAGCCAGAGCAACCCCAATTAAAGCTAGTAGCAAAAACAATCCAGAGCCGCTCTTTGAAGCAACAACCCATTCATTGATCAATTGCCATTCTTGGTCAATTACAAAACCGAAGGTTATATCTTCGACTTTCGTAGAATTAAAGTAGAAAACAAATGAGAATAAAACTAATAGCAAAGACATCACTTGAATTCCGCGCAGTTGGCGTTTTTGAATTGCGCTCAAATATTTCATTAGCCGTTCCAACCTTTTGCTGTAATGGTTTTTTCAGCAGTTTCACTCTTAACTCTAAATATAAATTTGATTAAAGCAGGGGTAGCGATAAAGAGCACAATTAATGCTTGAATAACTTGAACTATTTCAAATGGAGTCCCAGTTACTGATAATAAGTTCAGGCCACTAGTTTGCAGCGCTCCAAATAAAAAGGCGGCCAAAACTGTTCCTAGAACTGACGCTCGGCCCAGTAAAGCAACAGTTATTGCATCAAAACCATAGCTACCACCGATATCCGCTCCGAGCGCGTGGTTGGTACCCAGAACATGAACCGCGCCACCCAGGCCAGCGAGTGCCCCGCAAATAAACATAGTTGAGAATGTAACAAAACTAGTTGAGATACCTGCGGTCTTAGCAGCATTTGCATTGGCGCCAACTGCTCTAAATTTAAATCCTAAGGTGCTCTTATTCAACAACCACCAAACAAAAATTGCGGTAATTAGGGCAATAAAAATTCCGGCATGAATTCTAAGATCCTCACCTAAAAATAATGGAAGCTGAGCACTTTCCTTCACTTCAGGTGCAATTGGATTAATATTGCCGGGCCTTAGGAAAGTTTCAGTTTTTAACAACCATAATAAGAAGAAGGCAGCAATGTAGTTCAACATTATTGTCACAATCACTTCATGTGCTCCAGTTTTCGCTTTTAAGAATCCAACAAATCCACCATAAATTCCAGCACAAATAATTCCAGCAGTAAGTGCTAGTGGGATATGGATGAGCGATGGAAATTCAAAATTAAAGCCGATGTAGGAAGCACCAATCGCGCCAAAAATAAACTGACCTTGTGCGCCAATATTAAACAATCCAGATTTAAATGCTAATGAAACGGCCAAACCAGCCAATATCAAAGGTGTGGCATTTACAACAGTATCCGATAATGGATAAAAACCTTTAAAGAAAGATTCACCTCTTGCCAGATTTACATCATAGATTGAACCTTGGAATATTGCTAAAAATGAATTTCCGATTTTTGCCAAGAATGAGGTAAGAAATTTTCTAGGAGAATTTAAGTTAGACATTACTTCAGAGTCGGTGAGCGCAATTATGATGCCACCGATTAGAAAAGCAAAAATAAATGCTAGGAATGGCAACTGTGTTACATTCTTAATTTTCTTCAATTGTCGTAACATTATTTAACACCAGCCATCATTAATCCTAGTTTTTCGCGACTGATTGATGAATCTGTAACACCAAGAATTTCGCCCTTATAAATAACTGCAATTCGATCCGCTAAACCGTAAACCTCATCCAACTCTGAACTAATTAACAAGACAGCTCTGCCAGAATCTTTTTCTGCAATCAATCTTTCGTGAACGAACTCAATTGAACCAACGTCTAAGCCACGAGTTGGTTGGGATACGATCACCAATTTCACCGATCTAGACAGTTCGCGTGCTAGGACAACTTTTTGTTTGTTTCCACCAGACAGGGAGGATGCAGTATCAAAAATGCTTTGGGTTCTTACATCAAACTCCTTGATCAATTTATCTGCATTATTATTTACGTAATTTATGTTTAATTGACCATTTTTAGACACCGGCGAAACGCTATGCACATCTAAAATTAAATTTTCGGCAATACTAAAACTACCAATTAAGCCATCCAATTCGCGAGATTCTGGAACATAAGCAATTCCTGATTGCAGCGCTTCATGGACGCTCTTTCCAACGATCTCTTCTGAGTCTAATTTTATAGAGCCAGTTACATGATCCTCTAGATTAATCAAAGCTCTTGCGAGCTCAGATTGACCATTTCCTTGCACGCCTGCAATAGCTAAAATTTCACCTGCTTTAATCTCTAATGATAAATCCTTAATTATTTTTCGGCCTAAGCCATCAAAGACATTTAAATTTGTAACCTCAAGAATTTTTCTTCCTGTCGTGGAGGCAGATTTTCTTGCCGTCAGATCCACCTCATGGCCCACCATCATGCTGGCTAACTCCTCTTGTGTAGCGGTAGGCGATGTTGTCCCGACAACCTTTCCTCGCCTAATAACTGAAATTCGATCAGCAACCGCCTTTACCTCTCTTAATTTATGAGTGATAAAAATTATTGAAGTTCCCTTGGATTTAAGAGTTCGCATTATGTTTAAAAGTTCATCAGTTTCTTGTGGCGTTAAGACAGCAGTCGGCTCGTCTAAAATTAAAACTTTTGCGTCATAGATAAGAGCCCGAATAATCTCAACTCTTTGCTGTATTCCAACTGGCAGCTCTTCCACTATTGCATCTGGGTCTATCTCAAATTTAAAGTCATCAGATATCTTCTTAATTTTAACCTTTGCTTCATGCAGAGTTAATCGTCCTCTGTGCACATCTTCATGTCCTAAAATAATATTTTCGGCTACCGTAAAAACAGGAATCAACATAAAGTGTTGATGAACCATTCCAATTCCAACACTTAAGGCATCTGCTGGTGAGTTAATCTTGACAACTTTGCCATCTACATATATTTCACCAGAATCAGATTGTAATAATCCATAAACAATATTCATTAGCGTGGATTTTCCGGCGCCATTTTCGCCAAGGATTGCCAAAATCTCGCCGGTATCTACCTTTAGATCAATAGATTCATTAGCCACCAGGGAACCAAAGCTCTTGCTAATTCCCTTTAACTCTAATGACATTTGTGCTCCATTTTTAATTCAGAATAAATAGAAACTGGGTGAGTTAGAAATCTAACTCACCCAGCGATACTACATATTGATCAAGTATTAGTCGATCAATTAATTAGCAGGAACCCATCCAGCTGCGATGTCCTTTGCTAATTCATTTACCTCTTTTTGCAATGAGGCAGGAATTGCGGTCTTGTACTTTCCATATAGTGGAGAAAGTCCTACACCCTTGTTTGCAAGTGTTCCTACGTATGGAGCATTTGTGAACTTGCCATCGAATACTGATTTGATAGCTAGCTCAACGCTTCCCTGAAGTCCCTTAAGTACTGAGATCATAACTACTGAATCATACTTAGGAGCAGCAAGGTGAGCATCTGCATCTACCCAAAGAGCAATTGACTTCTTTGTCTTTAGTGAGTTTTCAACAGTACCGACTACTAATGAGCCACCTACTGGGAAAATAATGTCTGCCTTTTGACCCTCAAACGCAACAGAAATTTCCTTTGCTTTTACTTGGTTCTCAAAGTCACCGACGAAAGTTCCAATTTTGGTCTTTGTATCCCAGCCAAGTACTTTTACATTCTTGTTCTTGACATCGTTGTAGTACTCAACACCTCTAGCAAAGCCATCCATGAAGATAGTTACGGTTGGGTATGGAGCTCCACCGTATGTAGCAACTACACCAGTCTTTGAGTAACCAGCAGCCATGTATCCAGCAAGGAATGAGTTCTCATTTGTCTTGTAAGTTAGGCCCTTAACATTTGCAGCACCTGAAGCCTCATCAACCATGATGTATTTAATTCCTGGGTTTGCAATAGCAGATGCTTTGATTGCATCACCTAGTGCGTAACCAACACCAACAATTACGGTGCACTTTTTATCTACAAACTTCTTAACATTCTCATCGTATGACTTACCAGCTGGCAAGTACTCAACAGATGATGCGTATCCCTTTGCCTTAGCAGATTTTGCACCAGCATAAGAAAGTTCATTAAATGATTTGTCGTTGATGCCACCAGTGTCTAGTGCAACGCAAACTTTTTGCTTAGTTCCAGCTTGTGCAGTTGGTGCAACAGCAACGCCAGCAACAAGTGTTGATGCGGCGATGATGCTTAAAACGCGTAGTTTCTTGCTCAATTGGCCCTCCTAGGTAGGGTTGTAGGTTGTTGCTGAACCTTATATGGAAGGCACAACTACGCTCACGCAACGCCGTGCTGTGATTATTACAATTTAGATTCTCAGAAGTAAACCCTAAATTAAGAGTTTAAAGTTCTAGGCGCACAAATATGCGTTTACGGCTTTATTTTCCCAGACTTAATGGCGGTAGTGATCGCCTGCACTTTGATAGGAAGGGTAGCCCCTGAAACTAGAGTCGCAGTTAATCCCCCCTCCTTTAAACCATATCTGCGCCCGTAAATACCCTTACTCTCATCCAAAATATCTAATATATTTTTATTAGCAAGCTCAGTGGCAATCATTTGCTCAACGGCAACATCAAAGCGTTTTTTAACAGCTAGGTACTGGTTTTTCTTACCCGCTGAAATATTTAAAAAGAATTGCTCAGGCAGAACTCCAGAAATTAATGCCTTTCGGCCCTTGCTATTTAAGGCAGCAATCGTTGAAATAACTAGATCAGATTTGTTCCAAGTTGAAAAAACTTGATCATTGCCAGCTAATACCAACTCTTTAATATCATCACCATT
>CAITID010000134.1 GCA_903892335.1 uncultured Actinomycetes bacterium | reverse complement strand
TCCAGTCCTGGTTAACATAAATAGAAATAGTCCACCAATTACGGCCCAGATTATTACCGGCCAAGAAAAAGGATCAAAAAGAAAAATTGCAGTACTTGCTGTAACTAAAATATCGGGAACAGTTGTGCTTCCCTTTAAGAACGTAGTAACGCCAACTGCAAATACTCCAATTAAAACCGCATTCATTCCTAAAGTCATAATCAATGGATTCATTCCAAATAAACCAATAGCCAAACCATTTATTGAACCAATTACAACACAATATAAAAACGCCCAGAGAAGGGCAATTAGTAAACCATCTGATGATTTAACACTTACGATAAATGCTGCACCAGCTGCGATCATCGCAAGTGATAAATCTATTCCACCAGTTAACATACAAATTGTTTGACCAGCTGCCAACAAACCAAGTGGTGCTGCAAGAAGTAAGGTCGTACCAATTGCAGGTATCGAAAAGAAGTATGGATCAATCAAGCTTGTTATCAAGAAAAGGCCAATTAATATGCCAAATAACGCCCAAATTGATTTCGATACTTTCTTGGTTGCATAGTTCTTGATAGCGCTCATTATTTCTTTCCCGTTCGTCGTCGTAAAATTCCACCTAACAAAACTACAAATATTGTTAGTGCGCCTGTAACAATTTGGCTATATGAGGGATCTATTCCAAAGCCAAGCAAAATTGTTGGGATAAAGAACAAAACCAAAGAGGCAAGAATTGGTCCAACTAATCCACCAACGCCGCCTGCTAATGAAACACCACCTAATACCGCACCCGCTACGGAGTTCAGAGTTGCTGTGTTGCTGATATTGGCAAATGGGCTTGAGCTTAAAGTTACGCCCGTAGTCACAATTCCAGAGAGTGCTGCGAACAACCCGCCAATTGCGTAGAGCTTTACTCGGGTTAAATTCACATTTACACCAGACAAAAAAGCAGCATCTTTATTTGATCCAATTGCATAAATAGCAATTCCTAATCTGCTTCTATACAACGGAACCCAGATTAAAAATACTGGCAAAATTAACCAAACTAATGGTGGAATAAAATTTGGATCTTTTCCTGCAATTAAATCAGCAAGGGATTGATTGATTCCGCCTCCTGGTTCAGGCATGATAAACATTGCTACACCAACTAAAAGAAAACTTGTTGCAAGGGTCACGACAATATCTGCTATACCAGATTTAGAAATGATCCACCCAGTGATACCACCGATACCAGCACCTACTGCAAGGAAAACAAATGTAAGTAGAACCGAAGTTTTAAAATCTTTACCTTCCATAAAATTTGCACTTAAGCAATTGATCAAAACAGCTTCAGCGCCAATTGCAAGATTTATGCCACCGCCGATAATGATTAACGCTTGTCCCATTGAGAGAAGTGCGATTGGCAAAATTCCTAAAATGAAAGTTCTGGCTTCATATGCACCAAATTGTGGAAGTTGAGAAATTCGCCAGAAACCTAAAATAATCGCCAATACAATTATGCCAAAATTCCAACTTTGCCTGCGCAGCTGCACTAAATTCATTTTGTTCCAACCAAGCCGTGAGCAGCATTCATAAGGTTTTCTTCATCGCATTTTTCAACTGGCAGTGTTGTTTGTAC
>CAITID010000133.1 GCA_903892335.1 uncultured Actinomycetes bacterium | reverse complement strand
GGTGATTACCGCGTACAGAAAGAAGATGTACTAAGCGCCAAACAATTTGATGATCAAATAGCTCTATGTGGTGCACCAATTGAGGATCATCACAGCGGAGATGGCACAAATTGGATCTATTTACCTGAAGGTTCAGCAGTTGGAATTCCACTTAGATCATTAATCGTAAAAGACAGCGTTAATACAATGGTAATTGGTAGATGCTTTTCGGCTTCTCATGATGCACACGCAAGCATTCGTTCTATGGGACAGTGCATGGCAATGGGTGTTGCCGCTGGAATCACATCTTCGATTGCACTTAATAACAAAACTGAGGTCCGCAACGCTGATTTTGCAAAAATTCAAAGAGAATTAATTGCTACTGGTGCGGTTATAGAAGTTCCAAAATAATGTCTAGTTTTGTCCGTACTGTTCTAGGTGATATTTCTCCTGATCAGCTAGGCGTCACATATATGCATGAACATCTAATCATTGATTCACTAATTGTGGCAAAAGATTTTCCGCACATTCATCTACCAAATGAATCTGATGCTGTTACAGAGGTAAATTTCTGCAAGAGTGCTGGTGTGGGCGCAATGGTTGATTGCATGCCACTTGGTTCAGGTAGAGATGCCAGAAAATTACTGAGTATTGCAAATGAAACAGGAATGAAAATTATTGCTGTAACAGGTCTACATCACGATCGGTACTATCGGGAGGATGATCAACTCGAGAAAGCATCTGCCGAACAACTTGCTGAATTATTCTTAAATGATATTAACGAAGGTATGGAGAAAACCTCGGCCAAAGCAGGTGTTATGAAAGTTGTTACTTCAGGTTCAAAAATTAAAGATCGAGAGTTGAAATTATTCGAAGCGGCCGCAATTGTGCAATCAGAAAGTGGAGTATCAATACTTTCGCATTGCGAACATGGCACTGGAGCGATCGAACAGATCGAATTATTTAGAAAACTTAATATTCCGCTAAATCGCGTTCTACTTTCGCACACAGATAAGGCAGCTGATCACGGGTACCATCATGAAATTTTAAGTAGTGGTGTGAATGTCGAATATGATCAATCACTGCGGCAGGCAAATGATTCAAAAGCACCAAGTGCACAATTAACTGCGGCCATGGTTGGTGCCGGTTTTTTAAATCAAATTATGCTTGGTACAGATGGTGCTCGAAGAAGTTTATGGACATCATTGGGTGGCTCACCCGGGCTTGCTTATTTGTACAAGGGTTGGAACAAACGATTGGTTCAGGCTGGATTAACTGAAAGTAATTTAAAACAAATATACGAAGTTAATCCAGCTAGGTTTCTAGCCTTCAACTAAATAAATACTGCAATAACTATATTTGTCACAGCCAGTACAGTCATTACGCCCCAGATCTTGGTGCTCAATACTGCTTTCTTAACATTGAGATAACCAAGTACCAGGATTACTGCAACAACTGTAGATTTAATTGCAATCTTTACATGATCTAAAACCTCAACTGTTGCATCATTTGCATGCATACCTTGGTTAAGGCCGACCATTGCGATACCGACAATTAAAATCAACCAGGCGCTGTGCAGAACAAAAGGTTGAAGTTTTTTAGGCTTATTCGGAATCTGCGCAAGTAAGCCGCCAAGTAAGCCAGCTAGAGCAATGAAGTGCAGAGTTAAAAATAGTTTATATGCAATATCCATAACTTAATTCTACATTTAGATCGCTGTAAGGTAGGGGCGTGATTGAGACAAGTCGGCTAATTCTGCGTCCATTTAAATTATCAGATCATGCAGACATGCTCGAGTACCAATCAAACCCAGAAACTGTTAAGTATGTTCCCTGGCCAGTGCGCACATCCGAGCAAGTACAAGAGGCACTTGAAAAAGGATTAAGTTGTACCAAGATTGAAAAACAAGGTGATTCAGTACTCCTATCGATTGAATTAAAAGAGAGCAAGAAGGTAATTGGTCAAACTAATCTCAATTATCTTTCAGAAAAAAATAAGTACGCCGAGTTTGGCTACGTAATTAATCCAGTATTTTCTGGAAATGGTTATGTCACCGAGGCCGCCAGAGCGCTGCTGACTTGGGCATTTGAAAACAATGATCTACATAGAATTGCTGCGGTTATGGATCAGCGCAATCCAAAATCAAGAGCGGTGTGTGAAAGATTAGGTCTTAGGTTAGAAGCTTCTCATACCGAGGATGATTTCTTTAAGGGTGAGTGGACGAGCACCTGGATCTTTGCAATTCTCAAACGAGAGTGGCAATCTTTAAGTTAGGCTAACCTCATGTCCAAAGTT
>CAITID010000132.1 GCA_903892335.1 uncultured Actinomycetes bacterium | reverse complement strand
TTCACTGGCACAGCTAAATCGCAGCTTTACCGATTTAATTGAGTATTTATTTAGATGCCAATCCTTCCCAGTTGGTGTGATCCTTTCAACTGGAACTGGAATCGTTCCACCACTAGATATTTCATTAGAAGATGGAGATCTAGTCACCATAAATGTTGAAGATGTTGGCACATTAGTAAATAAGGTAGTAACTACACCCATTAACATTAATGAAAAGGAGAACTTATGAGCCAGGTTGTCTGGACCCAATGGGATGATCTAGAAATTCCATCGGCATTTAAAAAGTTATCTCCTGCAACTACGCCAGCAGATGGTGGAGATTTCTCTGAGGTTACCTTTTATGTTCCGGCATATATGGGTGGGCGCCCCGCACTTGAGTTAACAAAACAGATGCCGAATTTAAAGTATTTACAAATGCCAAATGCAGGCTATGACGATGCCATGGAGTTTGTGCGCCCAGGAATGACCTTGTGTAATGGTCGAAGCATTCATGATGATTCAACTGCTGAGTTAGCAGTTGGCTTAACAATTGCATCCCTTCGTGGATTCCCAGAGTTTGTGCGCAACCAAGATGAAGGTAAATGGGTACACACCCGCGAGAAATCAATTAATGATCGAAAGATTGGCGTCATTGGTTTTGGTTCAATTGGTTCCACCGTAGCTCGAATGCTGGCTGGGTTTTCTGTAGAGATAATGCCATTTACCCAAAGTGGCCGCGATAACACAACACCAATTTCTGATCTGGATAAACACCTACCAACATTAGATGTAGTTATTTTGATATTGCCACTGACCAAAGAGAGCAAATATTTATTTGACGCACGCCGGCTTTCTTTAATGAAGGATGGCGCATTACTTGTAAATGTTGCGCGTGGGCCAATTGTTGATACCGACGCGTTAGTTAAAGAGTTAAATAGTGGAAGAATTACTGCAGCGTTAGATGTGACTGATCCTGAGCCACTTCCAGAAGGTCATGCGCTTTGGAGCGCTAAAGGTGTATTGATCTCACCACATGTTGGAGGCAATACAACTGCATTTGAACCAAGAGCTCGCAGATTAATTAAATCGCAATTGGAGCTGCTAGCAGCTGGTAAGCCGCTAAATAATATTATCGTGGCTGGTAATTAGGCCAATACTTTTTTATTTTCTCCCGTAGAAAATCGGCGCTCTCGTGCATTTGCTCCATGCCATCAACGCCATCTTCAATTGAGATCCAGGAATCAAAGCCAACTGCTTTTAAGGTTGAAAAAATAGCGTCGTAATCATTTAGGCCTTTACCAATTACGCCATGCTTAAAGAAGGAAACATAACCTGCGGTTCCACCCTCTGCTTTTCGCAGATCTTCAATAGTGCCATTGGCTAAGTAACGATCGCTAGCGTGCATTGTTACCACGCGGTGTTTAACTCTCTCAAGTAATTCAAGTGGCTCTTCACCTGCAGCAATTGCATTTGATGGATCAAAGTTAACGGCAAATGTGGGGGATGGAATTCGATTAACTAATTCAACAAAGACATCCATCATTTGGGCAAACTCTGGCTCTGTCCAAAAATCATCCTTGTAGTGATTCTCAATTATCAAAGTAATTCCTAAACTTTCAGCCGTTGGTATGCAAGCCTCAATGGAGTCCACAACGTAGTTCATTCCCTCTTCACGGGTTATATCTTTACGGCGCTGTCCTGATAAAACTCGACAATACTTTGCGCCAAGTGCTGCGCTCATCTCGATTGCACGAATCTCTTTTTCAACCTCAGCCCTCCGAAGTGCTGAATCTGGAATTGTGAAGTCAGGGGAGGCGCACATCATTGGAATTACCATTCCGGTATCTTCAACAGCTTTTCGAATTGGCGCCCAATTTTTCGCATCCTTCACATCAGCAAAGTTGTTATAAAACTCTAGGCCATCGACATTTAGCTCATCACCTAATTTGATCCACTCGTAAATACTCATCTCACCAGCAACTAGTTGTTTAATGAAACCCTTGGGAAATGCGGCAAGCTTTGGCATTTACTTCTCCGGATTTCTACCGATAATTGAGAATTGCTCTAATTCAACTACTGAACCAGTAAATGGTTTTGACTCATCACCTAACCAATAGATGCAAGCGCTGGCTAATTGCTCTGGAGTGCTCATAACACCAAATGGAATGTTGTCGCGGCCAAGTTTTTCTGGCCAACCTTCTGGCATACCTTTTTTAATCTGGTCAACATACTCGCGATCGGTAAGTATCCAACCTGGATTAATTAAATTAAATCGCACGCCATCTGCGCCATGGGCGTTAGCTAAATT
>CAITID010000131.1 GCA_903892335.1 uncultured Actinomycetes bacterium | reverse complement strand
CAATATCAGCATAAGTAGCGGTGCTATTTAGATTAGCTAGGAAGTCCAACTCCTCCGCTGAATTAACTCTGGATCTAAAATCAATATTATTTGTCTTTAAAGTTACTCTCGCAAATTTGCTATATGCGTAAGCATCTTCAACAGTTGCCCGGCCACCAAGTAGTACGCCAACTTTATTCGTGTTTAAACCTGCAGCAGCTGCTGCAAGTGCTTCTGGCCAGGAAGTGACCTCTAGAACACCGGCTGCATTTCGAATCATCGGTGATGTAATTCGGTTTTTAATTTCATACTTAAAGGCCCAACGACCCTTATCGCAATTCCATTCCTCATTAACTGTGGCATCTTCACCAGCTAATCTGCGCAGAGTTTTGCCGCGCCTTGTATCAGTTCGAATTGCACATCCAGATGCGCAGTGCTCGCATGCAGATTCAGTTGAAACTAAATCAAATGGACGAGCTCGGAATCGGTATGAAGTTCCAGTTAATGCTCCTACTGGACAGATTTGAACTGTGTTGCCAGAGTAATAAGAGTTAAATGGTTCATCCTCATAGATACCTACTTGTTGCAGTGCGCCTCGTTCATTTAAAGTAATAAATGGATCGCCAGCAATTTGCTCAGAAAATCTTGTGCATCTGGCACAAAGTACGCAACGCTCTCGATCTAATAAAACTTGAGAAGAAATGGCAACTGGTTTTTCAAATGTTCGCTTAGTACCTTCAAAACGAGAACTTTCACGACCATTGGACATAGCTTGATTTTGAAGTGGACACTCACCGCCCTTGTCACAAACTGGACAATCAAGTGGGTGGTTAATTAATAACAACTCCATGATTCCCTTTTGGGCTTTATCTGCAACTGCAGATGTAAGTTGTGTTTTTACGACCATTCCATTTTCAACTGGAATTGTGCAAGATGCTTGTGGCTTAGGAAATGCTCTGCCATTAATTTCTATATCAACTAAACATTGCCGGCACGCACCAGCAGGATCTAATAATGGGTGATCGCAAAAACGTGGAATTTGAATTCCAAGTTTCTCGGCGGCTCTAATTACCAAAGTTCCCTTTGGCACAGTCACGTCAAAACCATCAATTACACATGTAATCATCTCTAGCGTTACATCTGTACTCATTTAGCACCAACCTCTTCGAATAAGGTTGCAGCTGCTGGATCAAATGGGCAACTACCGATTGCTAAGTGATCTAAGTACTCTTGGCGGAAATACTTTAATGAAGAGATGATTGGACTTGCTGCACCATCTGCAAGTGCGCAAAATGAACGGCCCATAATGTTGTCGCAAAGATCTAATAACTTATCCAAGTCAGCTTCAGTGCCACGGCCTGCCTCTAAATCCTTTAGAACTTGCACTAACCACCACGTGCCTTCACGACATGGTGTGCACTTTCCGCAAGATTCATGTTTGTAAAACTCAGTCCAACGCAATACAGCGCGGACAATACAAGTAGTCTCATCAAAGATTTGTAATGCTTTTGTGCCAAGCATTGAACCAGCCGCTGCTACACCTTCATAATCAAGTGGCACATCTAAATGTTCATCGGTAAAAATTGGAGTTGATGAGCCACCT
>CAITID010000130.1 GCA_903892335.1 uncultured Actinomycetes bacterium | reverse complement strand
GCGTGGTAAAGCATCTATTACTTTAGGTGTGGGAGATAAAGAGATTCCTGGTGAAGTACTACGCGGTCCTGCGCCAACACCAACTGCCTCTGCTAAGGCTTCAGCTAACGCCTCAGCATCGCCAACTACTGCTGGATACACAATGACTCAAGTTAAAGCCAACAACAGCGCAAAGAGCTGCTGGGCTGTTATTGATGATTATGTCTATGACTTAACTAAGTGGATTAACTCTCACCCTGGTGGATCAGGTGCAATTATCTCTTTGTGTGGCACAGATGCAACCACTTCCTTTAAGGCACAGCATCAAAACCAAGCCAAACCTGCAGTGCGATTGGATTCATACAAGCTAGGTCCGCTACAAAAGTAATTATCTCTTCGTAGCTGCAATTACTCCTAGACACATTTCATCTGAGGATCCCTCACCCCACGTTATGTAACGTGGTGCTAGGGATTTGAGTTGAGGGATCTTTTGACGAAGCGTTGGATCAAAGGTGCACTCAACGCGGATAGTGTCGCCGGCTTTAACAGCAATAGGCTTTTTTAATACCGTTGATGATTGATCATCAAAGTTGTAGTTAGTAACGTTCAGTATCGTCTTTTCATCAGATGTTCCTGGGTTAAGCGTTAACTTTAATGAGCGGCCCAGCAGGTGCATGTGTGGGGCAGCGGCGATAACGTTAAAGGATCTATTGATCACCTTGTCACAGCGTGAGGTGAGTGAAGCTGTGGGGCGGAAGGGATCTTGTCCGCAGAGAGCGTTAATTCCTGTGGCTTCAAAGGCACTTGTTGTGCTGGTGCGCGCTGCAAGATCGATTAGTGATTGTCTGCGATCACATAGGGGCCCAGTCACACCTGGTGGACACGCAAGTTCAACGGGAGCAGGAAAGAGCTCTACCTCTAACTGTTTAACCGTTGCACCTTTGGCAGCAATTGTTTCCATCACAATTTTAGATTGATCAGTTTCAATTTTGCCGCCATTGGCTGCAAGTAAGTTGTAGTGAACTTGTAATACAAAGCGCTCACCCTTTTTAAAAGGAGTTCCATAACCAGCAGGTGCTACATCTTTTCCCCGCCCCGGCGCCCAGGAGCTAAGCCATGGGGATGAGATGAAAGTAGAGAGCATTCCTCCAAGACCTGTGCCACCAAAACATGGCCAGCCCGCGCCATTGTTATCAGCTTTTATGCCTTCGGCAAGGTCGGCATCTGTGACTCTAAAGATAATTGCATGGTGGACATAGTTTTTCTTCTGCGGGATAAATTGGATTGATCGGATGATTGAATCTTGGGTGACTTTTGGATCAAGTAAGAAGCAGCGATAGTCATCAGTGCCATTATTGGGGGCAACTGGAAGATGGGCCTTAGTCATGGTGACTGTATAGCGCTTGATCTTTGGGGCAGATGCTGCGCCAGCGGTTTGTGGCATGAGAGATACAAGTAACATCACCGCTGCTGCTATAGAAATCACCTTAATCTTCACGTGCAAATAATACTGAAATCCCCAAGATGCAGCACGTTTAAATTCCAACTACCGTGGCCTAGTGAAGATTAAAGAGATAATCGTTGCCAGCCTTATTGGCGCTTTGAGCATTGTGCCTTTCAATGCACAAGCAGAATCGATTATTACAAAATCCATCACAACTGCTCCAGGAGTGAGCATTGATACATCTCTCTACATTCCCAGCAAAACCCCAGCCCCAGCCATTTTGATAGCCCATGGCTTTGGTGGCAGCAAAGACTCTGTGGCAAGTGATGCCCAGTACTTTGCATCTAAAGGCTATGTAGTTCTTGCATGGACTGCCCGTGGTTTTGGTAAATCAACGGGTCAGATATCCATGAACGCACAAGATGGGGAAGTGGCAGATACTCGTGCGCTGATTTCTTATCTTTCAAAAAGTAAATATGTCACCCAAGATAAAGCAGATGATCCACGTGTTGGCATTATGGGCGGCTCCTATGGCGGTGCTAATGCGCTGCTAAGCGCAAGTGCTGATTCTCGAATCGATGCTGTTATCGCAGATATTACTTGGAGTGATTTAGCTCAAGGATTATTCCCACAATCAGTTGCAGGCTCTAGTCAATCAGGGGTATTTAAAAAAGTCTGGGCAGGAACTTTCTTTTCAGCTGTCTCCTTGCAAAGTGCCTACCTAGGTGAATGCGGTTCCTTTACACAAGCCTGGTGTGATGCATACCGAAGCGCAGTAATTAATGGCGCACCTTCACCTGATGAGCGTGCTTTGCTGGCATCGGTTTCACCTATTAATTTTCTTTCCACTCTTAATGCGCCAACACTTCTTAGCCAAGGACAGGCTGATTCTCTCTTTCCATTGAGTGAGAGTGTGAGAACTGCAGATGCAATCAAGAAAGCCAATCCGCAGTTGCCACTATCGATGATCTGGCATGCAGGTGGACATGATGGTGGCACAGATCAGAGTGAGTACTTGCGCACACAATACCTGAACTGGTTTAAGAAGCATTTATCCAAGGCAGATGTGGAGTTTGCTACCTTCCAATTTACAAGGACTAACGGCTCTATCTCACTGCAGGATTCAACGGTTATCCCAAAGATCTTTAGCGCAAATCAACTACCCACTCAAGCTAGCCAAAAGCAGCTCCCGCTGCTTACCCCTACCGTGGCAGCTTCATATCCAATTGGTGGCATACCGAGTGCGATCTCATCACTTCCTGGGATAGGAAGCGCCGGGGCGCTTGCATCACGTGTTGTTTCAACTTTTTCTGGTTTTAGTCCAGCGTTTTTACCGGCTCAAAGTGGATTACTTGAATCCGCGCCGCTTAGCGAGCCCATCTCATTTGTTGGTCCTTCAACAATAAAGCTGCGCATTACTAGCACTACAGGTGATGCAACATTGTTTTTCTCACTTGTTACTAAATCTCCAAGTGGTGCAATAACTCAACCTAATGGAGTTGTGGCACCTGTGCGCTTAAGTGATATCCCACAAGGTGGGGTGGATGTCATAGTGAATCTGCCTGCAGTAATTATGGATGCATCCGTTGGTGATGTCGTTGCGGTGGGAGTTTCAACTACTGATCAAGGCTATGACTTACCTAAGCTTGCAAGTTTTTATTCAATTTCTGTTCTTTCTCCATTAACCTACGGCGCCATCGATGCTTCTGCTTCAAACTCATCTCGTGCAAATCTTGTGTGGCCAATACTTGCCTTTGTTATATTCATTGGAGCGTTTATTTATGTGCGCCTTCGCAGACCAAAGATTGCGCCCAGTGATCTGGAGAGCACGGCCTTAGTTGAAGTAAAGAATCTAGGTAAGGTTTATAAAGATGGTTACCGGGCGGTTGCAGATCTTTCATTTACTGTTGAACGTGGTCAAGTAGTTGGTCTGCTTGGGCCAAATGGTGCAGGAAAGACAACAACGCTACGTATGGTGATGGGTTTAATTTTTCCAACAGAGGGCTCCATCTACATGGATGGCAAAGCTGTTTACCCAGGATCTCCCGCACTTTCTAATTTAGGCTCCTTTGTTGAAGGACCAGGCTTCTTGCCACACCTTTCTGGGCGTGAGAACTTATCGCTCTATTGGAGATCAATTGGTCGAGACGGTGAGCAGTATTTAGATGATGTTGTTGCAATAACAAAGCTTGGAACAGCGCTAGATAAAAAAGTGCGCTCTTATAGCCAAGGCATGCGACAGCGCTTAGCCATTGCCCAAGCCATGCTGGGAATGCCAGATCTTTTAGTACTAGATGAGCCAACTAATGGTTTAGATCCCCAGCAGATTGCAGAGATGCGAGATGTTCTGCGCGACTATGCCAGCACAGGGCGAACAGTGATTATCTCTTCTCACCTTTTGGCTGAAGTGCAACAGACTTGTTCCCATGTTGTCTTGATGCACCGTGGTCAACTCATTGCATTTGGCCCGATGAAAAAGATTCTTACCCGCAACCGTAAATCCAATACGTTAGAGGAGATCTTCCTTGAACTCATCGGTGATGATCTAGTGATTGGAAAGGAGAAGAAATGAGTTATAGCCCAGCCAAGACACTTCCATACTCAGTTGAGCTCTATCGACAGTTAAAGCGAAAGCGCACAGCCTTTGCTTATGGCTTTGTTCTCTCACTTCCTATCCTTGTGGCAGTTGCAGTCAAATTTGGGCCTTCAGGAAATAGTGGGGGACCAACACGTTTGGGTTCTGGAACAACTGATCTGATTGGTCTTGCAACAATTGGCGCAGCAAATTTCACAACGACCATGCTCTACTTTGCAACACCGTTTTTGCTTGTGACAGTCATTGCACTCTTTAACGGTGACACCGTTGCAAGTGAGGCATCGTGGTCAACCCTTCGCTACCTGCTGGCATCTCCCGTGCCACGCACGCGCCTTCTTGTGCAAAAGATGAAAGTCTCACTCACGCTCTCTCTCATCGCAGTGCTCTTAATGCCACTTTCAGCCTGGATAGTTGGCACGATCGCCTTTGGCACAGCGCCGCTGCAGACACCACTAGGTGCAACATTTGATAACTCGGTAGCGCTCTCGCGTATTGCAATCATGACAAGCTACCTAGCAATTTCACTGCTCTTTGTGGCAGGCCTTGCCTTTTACTTAAGCGTGAGAACCGATGCTCCATTAGGCGCAGTGGGCGTGGCTGTTGGAATCTCAATTTTGCTCAACATCCTAGATGCCATCACTGCCCTTGGAAAGATTCGTGAATGGCTACCAGTTCACTATGCCTTCTCTTGGTTTGATGCACTGGCCACAACTATTGATTGGTCGATCATGATTCGCGGTGCTAGTTACTGCGCCATCTCAGGAATTATCTTGTTTGCACTTGCAATCAATCGCTTTGCACACAAAGACATTACTTCTTAAATAGTTCCAGCTTCAAGACCTTCTAAGACTTCTTGTGCTCTCTCCTTTAACTCAGGAAGATCACTCAGACGATTTAAACCAAAGACTTGTTGACTCATGCGGTGGTTTTTAGCAAAAGTCTC
>CAITID010000129.1 GCA_903892335.1 uncultured Actinomycetes bacterium | reverse complement strand
GGTAACTCATTGCCATCTTTATCTAATCTGCCCTCAATAACAGCAACTGGCTCAACGCAAGGTGCACCTCGTTGATTTAATTCGCGCAGTAGTGAGTACTCTCGATTAGCGAACTCAGAGTTAGTCTCTTTAATTGCAAAGATTTCGCTGTTAATTTTTTTCGGATTTGATCTAATTAAGCGAACCACGTGGCGAGAGATACCGCGCATCTGCGTGAGCACTTCATCCTCTGGCCACTCCTCCAGCGGCTTATCCCAAGGAAGCTGGGCCAGGGTGGCGATCTCCTCACCTAGTCCTTTGATTCGCAAGCCAGCCATGGGCTTATTCTCTCTTACTTATCGCACCTTTCTGCACGGTAAATGATCATTCGCCAGTTAAAATTCTCGATTATGGCAACATTTAAATCACTTAAGAAACCGAAAATTGCAGCCAAGTTAAGGCTTACCCGAAAATCAAAATCAGTATCAGTAAATGAAGATTTTGGAGTCCGTGGTAATCCAATGGATTCCTCAAGCCCTTTCTACTTTGGCTTTATGGCAGTTGCTGGTGGATTAATTGCACTAACAACACTTAAGGCGCTGGCATCGGCTAGCCAAGTTTTTGTTTTAATTGTGATTTCATTATTTTTTGCAATTGGTTTAAACCCTGCGGTTAATTACTTTGAGCGTCGCAAAATGCGCCGTGGCTACGCCGTCAGTATCGTGGTTGGTTCAGTTTTGACATTTGTTGGACTCTTTATTTGGATCGCAATCCCGCCGCTTATTGATGAAATAAATTCCTTTATCGATAGCGCACCACAACTAGTCAATGATTTAAAAAATAATGCATTTATCAATGATTTGAACAATAAGTATGGCGTAATAGACTCACTTGAAAGCAAGGTTAATTCAGTTATTAAAGATGGCGCCTTTGTTGTTACCGCTTTTGGTGGTGTGGTTGGAGTAGGTCGGGCATTTGTTTCTGGTGTTGTTGCAACAATTACCATCCTAGTTTTAACCCTTTACTTCTTATCCTCACTAGATAAGGTAGTAAAAATTGGCCTACGTTTTGTGCCAAACTCACGCAGAGATCGCGTTGCAAAGTTAACTAATGCGATCATCTCGCGCATTGGCTCATTTGTTGGCGGGCAAGGAATAATTGCAATTCTGGCCGCCTTATTCATCTTAATAATGGGATTAGCAATTGGCATGCCATACACCGGACCACTTTCTATGTTGGTTTTAATCTGCGGATTCATCCCATTAATTGGCCACTTTATTGGAATGACAGTTGTAACCTTGGTATCACTTACAGACTCACCACAAACTGCATTTATCGCACTTGCCCTCTACATTATTTATGTGCAAATTGAAAATTATGTAATCACACCAAGAATTATGCGCAGGTCTCTTTCACTTCCAGGACTTGTAACCATCATTGCAGCATTACTCGGTACTAGCTTGCTTGGCTTAGTTGGCGGCTTACTTGCAGTTCCAATTGCAGCAGCTGTGCTTCTTATTCTTGATGAGGTTGTATTTCCAAGAGCGGATAACTCTTAGCTCCGAGCCTCACCAGTAACAGTCACAAGTACATATCTTGATGAAGGTAAATTCTTCTTTTCATTACCATTACCAACCGCAACCACCTTATTTGTTATGCCTAATCCTTTAATTAGTTTTGCAACTGAATTGGCACGTGCCTTGGATAAACCAAGTGGATTAGGATTAACCTTTGTTGGCTGTGTAAAGCCTTGAATAGTTACCTCTTTAATTGATGCAGTTGCAGATACCTTGGCGATAAACTCTTTAACAGCTTTAATATTTAGACTGTTTATCCAAGCAGCATTTAAACCAAAGTAAACCTTAGTTGACATAGAGATCAATTTTGAGGTTACAGGTTTAGAAATCTCTACCGGTACAACAACTTCAATTGGCTTCTCTACGGTAACAACTGCATTTCCACCGCCACCGCCACCGCCACCATTGTTATTTTGAACAACTGGATTGACCACCGAAATAATTGGATCCTCAGTAAAATACGTAGTAATTACTCCATCTTGAGTTGCTCTACCAACAACGGTAACTGTATCCCCCAGAATCATGTAGGCCTCGGCTCCATTTTTGATGGTTGGGCTTTCAATCTTTAAATTAATTGGACTAGAAGCTGTTTGTACAACCAAGCCTTTAAGCCATGCTACGACTACATTTAGAATGTATGTATTGCCAGATCCGATCTTTGATTGTGCTAGATCAGTGCTAGATAAGGCATAAAGTTTTACCGATGTTCCTGCATCTAATGCATTTGCCGGCACAGTGACTGTAAATGAATCAACGCCATTTCCCATGGTTCCACCAGCGCTCCAACCGCTAACCACATTCCAGTTATTAACTAGTGTTAAATCAGCATCTGATATTCCAAACAAAGATGTCTGGCGCCACTGAGCGGTTAAGGTGATATTTGCAGATGCAACTGTGTATGTGTCATTCGCAGCAAACAACGTTGTGCCATCGCTCCAGCCATTAAAGTTGAATCCAGCACGTTCATATGCTGAACCCGAAGCGATGTTGAATGTATCGCCAGTTAAAAATGGACCAGCGGTTGGTGCCGATAATCCACTTTTCAGGGATCCACCTGTTCCAGCTGCATATGTGAGTGTTCTATTTGAATTAAAAGAAAAGGTTTTTGAATCTGATGCAACTAGATAGTTACTATCTGCTGGTTTTGTTGCCGTTACCAAACACGTACCTGCAGTTGCTGCTGAGACTGTATATACACCTGAATTGTTTGTTAACTGACAAGTTGCGCCAGCGGTGATATCTGAAATTGTGTAAGCCAATACACCTGTACCAGATCCACCACTTGTTGAAAGAGTTACAAGTTGTTGAGTAAATGGTGATGTTCCATTTTTGCTAGTTGGTGACATGCTCAGTGAAAAGGCAGCTTGAGTCGCCTTCCCCACAGTAATAGTTACAGGCGTTGCAGTAGATGAGGCTAAATAAGTTGCATCCTCTGGCATAGATGCCGAGATTGAACATGTTCCAGTGCTAGCGGTGATGGATACCAATCCAGTGCTTGCAGCTACTGAACATGCAGTTGAAACGCCGGCACTGTAAGTAATTGCCCCATTTCCACTTAATCTCCACTCCGAAGATGTTGAGTTAATTGAAGATCCGGTTATCTGAGAAATACTGCTTAGATAAAATGCGTATCCAAAACCACCTGCGTTTTGCGCGTTGAGAGTTCCGGTATATGCAACGGTTGAACCTGCACGTAGATCAGTGAAAGTCACAGTTTGCCCAATTGTGTATGAACCAAGTGAGGCCGCATAACCGAAGAAATTTCCCACTCCACCATTAGCAGCTTGAGCGCCTAACAAAAGTTTTGGATTGGTAGTTGTGTTGTTATTTCCCGAAAAGGTTACTTGCGATAATCCATCTTGTGCTGAGGCTGTGGCTGTAACCTGTTGAGTAGCAAGATATGGAAGTGCGTACGCAATTGTTGCAAAACTTAAGGTTCTAGCAGGTGTACTGAAAACAAAGTTTGAGGAGGCGCTTCCAGCTAAATAATTGGTATCTGATGCTTTCGTTGCAACGACTGAACAAGTGCCGGCTGTCGCAGCGGAAATTGTATAAACACCTGCATTGTTTACTAATTGGCAATTTGCGCCGGAAGTAATCGTGGTTACCGTGTATGTAACGGAACCTGTGCCTGATCCACCTGAGCTGCTTAAAGTCGAAAGTGCCTGCGAAAAGCCTGATTTAACCACTTTACTTATCGGTAATAAGGAAATTGATACCGCCGCTTGGGCAATTTTACTCACCGTAACTGTCATGGTTTTTGTAACAGTTTGATAGTTTGTTGAATCTGTAGGAGTAAAAGTTGCAGTTATTACCGAACTTCCGGCTGTTCCAATCGTTGCGCTATCTGTGTAAGTATTATTTAATGAAATTACACCTATAGTTGCAGAGCTATAGGCAAAGCTTCCAGCAGTGTTCTTAGTTAGAAAGCTGGGTTTTGTTAAAGTGAATGTGGATTCACCATAATTCTTCGTTACATCCGCCCAGCTAAATGTTGGAGTTGCTTTCTCAACCGTAATAGTCATTGTGGCTGTTACAACTTCATATGCATCTAAATCTGAAGGCGTAAAAGTTGCCGTGATTACGGATGTGCCTAGCACTCCAATCGTTGCGCTATCTGTGTAAGTATTATTCAACGAAATTACACTTGGGGTTGCAGATGTATAAGTAAAGGTACCAGCCGCCGCAGGAGAAATAGCTGGTGAAGTTAAATTGAATGAAGAATCACCATATGACTTTGTAACGTTACTCCAACTTAAAGTTGGAGTAACTTTTGGAAAAGGATTAAGCAGGGATGTGGAAACTGTTTGATTAATAGAGTTATTGCCCCAGGGATCAGCAGTTAAGTCAACTAAATCTATTATGGTGGCGCCAATCTTTTGAACCGCTCTTAAATTTGAGTAGTCAGTCATGAATAAAGTTTGATTAACACCTAATGTTAAAGTTAAAGCAGCATCATTTTGCTGTGGTTTTGTTCCTGCAGAGGTATAAAGTGCGGAACCAATTGTGATTCTAAAATTGCTCATCCAGCCATTAAGCCAAAGTCCATACATTATATTGCCCATTGATAAACTAATAGAAGCCTTTTCAGAGCTTGTGCCATATAAAACACCATTTGCGTAGTACCTGAAGTACCCATCAGCTTCTCTGGTCACTGCAAAGTGGTACCAAGTTTCCTTGTCTAGGTACCCAGTTGAATTTGCGTTAAGCAAAGTTTTTCCTCCTCCCGCCGAGTAAAATGACCATTTTCCATTTGCTTGCTTATATGCACGAAGAGAAAAACCTCTTGAGTCCCATTCCGATTCTCGAGTAGTAAATACAAAAAATTCGCCGGTTTCAGTTGCATCAATTTTGAACCAACCTTCATAAGTAAATTGGTTATCAGAAGGTGCGGCTAGGCTGTAATTGACGTGTCCTACAGCGGCATTACCTGGAAAATATAAACTTCCCTTTGCCGCCGCGTTTGCAGTTGTTGGCATCGAAATTGCACTGACCAAACCAAGCATTATTGAAATGCTTAAAAGAAGCGAAAATTTTCTTCGATGGTTGCTAGGTCGCATGAAATCTCCTGTTTGATCACCTTTAGGGGAAGATGAATATCGGAAGTATACACCGATATAGGAGATATACTCTTTTATAAGATATTGCCTTCTTTATCGGCTTTCCGCTATAAAATGGGCGTATGACTAATCGAAAGAAGCCTGAAACCGGGCGTAAGAGTGCTTATGTAGCCCGCAACCGTGTGGCTATTCTCAAAGCTGCTCTTACCGTATTTGCTAGAGAAGGTCTGGAGGCAACTATGGAAGATGTCTCAGATGAAGCACAGGTTGCCATGAGCACGGTTTATAAACATTTCAAGGACAAGCAAGATCTAATCGCATCAACAACTGCTTACGCATTTTCAGAATGGGAAAGTTGGGTGCAACAACAAATTTCCGAAGTTACTGATCCATTAGAGCAATTGGTAATGCCAATGCGTATTTTCTTGCGGGCTAAAGATACTCACCCGGAATACGCAAAGCTTGTAGCAAAAAACTTTGGCGTTGTTGGACAAATTCTTCCTAACTTATCAAGTGGTATTTCCGATCAAGTAATTGGATTAAACAAGTTAAAAGTGCTCAGTGTTGAAAGCCCAGCAATTGCAATTCAAAACCTGTTATCCGTATTGGTTATTCAATTGGTAAATCAAACATTAAATCCAAAAGCTACTACAGCAGAAGCAGATGCAACAATTAGGATTGCACTTGCAATGCTAGGAATTTCAGATGCTAAAGCAAAGAAGTTAACTGAATCAAAGATTAATCTTTAATTAAATCTCCTCCGGTAGTGGCAATCTACTTGGTGCAATGATTTTTACAATCTCACTTAACACTAAGTAAACCATCGGCTCACCCACCCAAAGATGTTTTGCCCCCGCAACATCAATCTCTTTCACATTTGGCACCTTTGAAAATCTAACTCGCGCAGCATCTGGCTTTAAGTAATCATCATGTTCTGGGACGAGGGCGGTAATTGGCCGGCCATCTTTTGCCCAAAATGCTAAGTCTTCATCACTTGTTGCGATCAATGGTGGGCTTAAAAGTATTAACTCTTTAATTTTTGGATCATGGGCGTACTTAAGGGCAAGCTCTGTGCCAAATGACCAACCAGCAACATATAAATCTTTAACCTTTAAAACATCAAAGCAGTAATTGATTGCAGCAAGTACATCTAGTTTTTCACTAATTCCTTGATCAAACTCGCCTTCACTTTTGCCCGCTTCACTTTCTGTGCCCCTGGTGTTAAATCTAATTATTTGTATACCAGCCATTGCTGGTAATCGGTTTGCAGCCTTTTTATAAACATGGGAATCCATCATTCCCCCACCAGATGGATTTGGATGCAGCATTAATAGGGAGCCAGTTATCTCACCTTCAGGGGTGGCAACTTCGCCAATTAAATTAAGGCCATCTGCGGTTTTAATGGTGAATGGCGTGCGAATTGCCGGCAGAACGGTACTTGGGCGGATTAACTCTGACACAAAAGCAGTTTACTCTTACCTCATGAGCACAACTGCCACCTTTGAAAAACATGATCCAACTACTGGTGAAGTAATTGCCAAGTACAAAGATTTCACACCGGATGAGGTATTTGCCACGGTTGCATCAGCTAAAGAGGCATCTCTTGATTGGCAATCTTTAGGATTTCGTGGTCGCAAAAGAGTATTGCTTAATTGGGCAGCATTACTAACCTCTCGTATCAAAGAAATTGCCGAGTTAATTGCAGTTGAAACCGGTAAGCCAGTTGGGGATGCGACATTAGAAGTATCGATCACAATTGATCATTTAGCATGGGCAGCAAAACATGCAGAAGAGATTATGCAAACGCAAAACCGTGCTTCTGGAATGTTGATGTTTAACATGAAGGCACAGGTGCAGCGCTCACCACTTGGTGTAGTTGGCGTGATTGGTCCATGGAATTATCCGATATTCACACCAATGGGATCAATTGCATACGCTCTAGCTGCTGGTAATACCGTTGTATTTAAACCATCTGAGTTCACACCAGGAGTTGGTAAGTGGCTGGCAGATACCTTTATCGAGGTTGCACCATTTGCTGCCATCTTCACAACTGTTACTGGGACACCTGAGGTTGGCCGCGCATTAACGCAATCTGCGGTTAATAAGATTTCATTTACCGGATCAACTAGAACTGCCAAGAAGGTTGCAGCTGCTTGCGCTGAGCGAATGATTCCAGTTGTCCTTGAGTGCGGCGGTAAAGATCCAGTAATTGTTGCAGCCGATGCTGATGTTAAATTAGCAGCAGAGCATTCTTTGTGGTCTGCCATGGCAAATGCAGGCCAATCTTGTATTGGCGCAGAACGTGTTTATGTTGTTCAGTCCGTAGCTGATGAATTTATCGAAGAGATTACTAAGCAAGCTAAAAAGCTTGAGGCCGGTAAGAATTATGGCCCAGCAACCATGCCTTCGCAATTAAATGTAATTCAATCCCATTTAAGTGATGCAGCGGCTAAGGGTGCCAAGTTTGCAGTAGGGGGCGCAGATTCAGTCCGCGCTCCATTTGTTGAACCAGTAATTATGTTAGAGGTGCCAGAGAGTTCAACTGCAATGAGTGATGAAACCTTTGGGCCAACACTTGCCATAAAT
>CAITID010000128.1 GCA_903892335.1 uncultured Actinomycetes bacterium | reverse complement strand
TATGGCTACATCTATTTTACTTACTCGGTGGTCGCAACAAGATTGGCACTATGGCGGACTGGACCTGGAACTACCTAACATTTGATCGCGGTAATCGCCACATTATGGATGGCCAATAATTTAAATGGCTCGGTTGGTATCCCAAAAATTCTTAACAATTGATGGTCATAAAATTTGGTGCAAACAATGGGGCAATCATGGCGAGCCAGTTGTTTTACTGCACGGAGGCTTAAGCAATACTGAAAATTGGGAAAGGCAAATTCTGCCAGCGGTAGAAAAAACCCATCAACCATTTGCCTATGATCGAACTGCGCATGGTCGCACCAAAATTAGAGATGGATATATGCACTTTGATTTTCAAGTAGATGAATTTATCGCCTACATTGAAAAAGTAGTAAAAAAGCCAGTGCATGTAATTGGCTGGAGTGATGGTGGAAATATTGGCTTGCTTGCTTCGATCAAGCGCCCAGATTTAATTAAATCTTTAGTTGGAATAGGTATGAACTACACCTATAAAGGTGGAATTAGTTTTGATCTAAATAATGTTTCAGTTAGCGATGAGGAAAAAGCAAGTTTTGCCAAAATGTCTAAGCAAGATCCAGAGCTGCTTATTACTATTATTCGAAAAGCCTTTAAAGTTTGGTCTAGTGAACCAAAGTTAAAGTTAAAGGATCTGGCAAAGGTTAAATGCCCAGTTTTAGTCTTGGCAGCAGATGATGAGCCTTTTACAAGTGAGTTAACCTTTAAAATGTATGAAGCAATCCCAAATGCACGCCTGGCAGTAGTGCCTGGCACATCTCACGCATTAGTAAAAGAGAAGCCAAAGCTGATGCATGCAATCATTAAGGATTTTTATAAATCATTAGATTTTCCAATAACTAAAATGCCAAATCGTAGAAAGAAACGTCAGGCAGAAATACTAGGAAACTCTTAATTCACCTACGACGCCCTTTGGCACAAATGGCTTAATTGGTTCAACCGCGCTTACTTTTTCATACTTTGAATTTTGAACTGGACGCGGATCTGCCTCACCTTTATTGGGCCACATTGAAAATGCCCGCTCTGCTTGCGCGGTAATTGTTAAAGATGGATTCACGCCAAGATTAGCGGTCACACTTGCGCCATCGACGATGTGCATTGTTGGGTAATTCCAAACCCGGTGATACGGATCAATCACGCCATCATTTGCCGTTGCACCAATCACGCAACCTCCGACAAAGTGTGCAGTAAATGGTGCGTTTACTAAATCGCCAATATGGCCACCAGCAATGCCACCTTTATTTTCTGCAATTCGGCGGGCTACTTCATTAGCTGCCGGAATATATGTGGCATTAGGAGTATCTGAATCATTCTCAGATGTTAATCGCCAGCCCAGCAAACCTTTCTTACCTTTCACCGTCAGTGATGAATCAACATTTTGCATGATCAATGCAACAACGGTGCGCTGTGACCATTGGCGAACATCCATAATTTTAAGTAGTAAAGATGGCTTTGTAATTATTTGCTTTAACCATTGCTGGCGCCGTTTTTTAATATTGGTGCCATCAGTCATAATAGTTTGTAGCAAGCCCATAAAGTTACTGCCCTTGCCATAGCGCACTGGCTCAACATGAGTATGTTCATCTGGGAAAAATGAGGATGTAATGGCAGAGCCCTTGCTGTAATCAACCCCGCCTCTAGGCATGATCGTGCCAGTTAGCGCTTCACTGTTTGTTCTTGATAATTTACCAAGTGCATTTGAAATCTTGGGAAGGGTGCCATCTGATTTCATCTTATGCATCAATTTTTGAGTGTTGTATGTGCCGGCTGCAACTACTACCTGCGCCGCGGTAAAACTTCGCTTTCCACCAAACCAGGCAGAGCTTTTACGAGCGGAAATTTTCCAACTGCCATCACTTAGTTGTTCCATTTTTACGACTGTGTGTTCTGGAAATACCTTTGCGCCAGCTTTTTCCGCCAAACCTAAGTAATTCTTGGGCAAAGTATTTTTTGCATTATGTCGGCAGCCAGTCATGCAGGCACCACATTGCAAACAACCATCTCGATCTGGTCCTACGCCGCCAAAAAATGGATCCTTAGATTTAACACCATTGCCATCACCAAAGTAGACAACTAGTGGTGCCAATTTAAATGTGTGACCTACTCCCATTTGATCGGCAACCTGCTTCATCGCCTCATCTGATGGTGAAAAGTATGGATTACTTGCAACGCCTAACATTCTTGAAGCTTGGTCATACCAAGGTGATAACTCAGCATCCCAATCAGTAATTTGATTCCATTGTTTGTCTGCAAAGTAAGAAGCGGGTGGTTTATATAAAGTATTTGCATAAACAAGTGAGCCACCGCCAACTCCAGCGCCAGCTAAAACTAAAACGTCAGGCAAGATATGAATTCTTTGAATGCCACGAAGTCCAAGCCTTGGCATATATAAAAATCTACTTAATCGCCAAGATGTTTTTGGGAAATCTTTATCGGCAAATCTGCGACCAGCTTCTAACACTGCAACCTTGTAACCTTTTTCAGTTAGGCGAAGGGCAGCAACTGATCCACCAAAACCAGATCCGACAATGACTACATCAAAATCTTGGCCGGTTTTTGATTTAAGCATGAATTAACTGTACTTACGATTTATCAAAAGTGAAGAGACCTATGGAGCCCCCCGTCAGGATTGAACTGACGACCTGCCGCTTACAAGGCGGCTGCTCTACCACTGAGCTAGAGAGGCGTGTACTGCAACTTGCGAGGCGTAATTATGCCATGAATAAATTGCACTTGATCACGCATATTTAGCGGTGGAAATCTAGTAAGTTGCCGATATGCGCCTTGGGGTTTTAGATGTTGGATCCAATACTGTTCATTTGCAGGTTGTAGATACTCACCCAGGGGCTAGACCAAATCCGACTTTTAATTACAAAGAGGAGTTGCGACTAACTCAATATCTAGGTGATGATGCGCGAATTTCGGAAGAGGGCGTTACAAAGTTAAGAGATTGCATTAAAAATGCAATCGCTCAATCGCTAGTAGCAAAAACGCAAGAGTTGCTCCCTTTTGCTACCTCCGCCTTACGTGAAGCCCAAAATGGTGATGAAATTATTAAAAGTATTAACAAAGATTTTCAAATAGATTTGCAAGTACTAAGCGGTGAAGAGGAAGCTAAATTAACTTTCTTGGCCGCACGTCGTTGGTTTGGCTGGTCAAGTGGTCGCTTACTAGTTGTTGATATTGGTGGTGGCTCACTTGAGATGGCTGTTGGTACAGATGAGTCCCCAGAGATTGCTGTGTCACTGCCACTAGGTGCAGCGAGACTGACTAAAGATTTTTTGAAGGGTGACCCATACTCTGAAAAAAGTGTTAGAAATTTGCGAGATCATGTAGAGAATTCATTAGAGCAAATTCTGCCGACAATGGTTAAGCATCAAGAATCAGATCGCGCTATTGCAACTAGTAAAACACTAAGAACTCTCGCCAGATTATGCGGTGACTGGTTTGACGGTACTGGCAATAATATTTCAATTGATGCAATCCGAAAAATCTCTAATAAATTAGCAGATATGGATACATCATCAAGAGCTAAGTTGCCCGGTGTATCTGAGAACCGTGCATCTCAAATTGTTGCTGGTGCATTTGTGGCAGAGAGTGTTATGCGAAATTTAGATTTGAAAAATCTGGAAGTCTGCCCGTGGGCACTTCGTGAAGGAGTAGTTCTTAAATGGATGGACTGGATGGAAGCTTAATTAATTGGTGAATTAATTCGATCAATTTGTAGAACCTCTTTACCTAATCTATGCAGAATCCAAGCATCAGCAGGCTGCAACTTCTCTTCATCCGGCGTTAATTCATTTTTCTTGCTTACCTTTGCTAATAATTTAGGCAAAATCGGATTGTGACTACAGATCAATGCGCTCTTATCTGATTTGATCAACTCTTTCATATACTCAAATGCTCGCTCTTTATCCTTTTTAAATGAGCTCTCACTCAACTTTCCGCTGACCTCTATCTTTAATTGCAGTGCCTTGGCTATCGGAGTTACCGTGTCATAACAGCGAATCGCATCTGAAGTATGGATCTGCTTTAAATTAAAGATCTGGTAAATACTTGGCAGTTTGGCGGCTTGATTCTGGCCAAGTGCGTCTAGCGGTCGGTCATCATCATCACCAGGCCACTCACTTCGAGCTAATGCTTTTGCATGGCGAAGCAAGATAAGCGGCTGCGTATCATAGAACGATTTAACAAACCTACCAAGTATCTCTTTATCCGTCTCGGAGGTTAATTTATCAATTGCTTTATTAATCGGTAGCCAATCTAACTTATCTACCTCATCATTTGGAGTAAAAAGATTTTCTTCTCCAATAGATTTTGCTGCCCAGTAACTAACTCGTTTTAAACCTAATGGTGAAAAATACTCAACATCACCTAAGAATGGACCGAACTGAGTTGTTAGATTAGTTTCTTCAAAGACCTCGCGATATGCACAAGTGATTAAGGATTCACCTGGTTCAATCTTTCCCTTAGGTAAACTGTAATCATCATATTTTGGTCGGTGAATTACTGCTATCTCAGTTACACCCTTTGAATTCTTTCGCCAAACTACGGCGCCAGCTGCCACAATCACTGAACTCATTGGCCTATCCGATACTTCTCGATTAGTAACTGTTGGACATTTTCAATTGCACTACCATCAGAGTTCTTTGAAATATTCTGCCACTTTCCATTTGGGAGCATCTGCCAATTAGCAATCTCATCACTTAAATATTCATCTAATAACTCAATTAGAGATGCTTTATGCTCCGGCTCAGCG
>CAITID010000127.1 GCA_903892335.1 uncultured Actinomycetes bacterium | reverse complement strand
TGGCAAGCAACACACAATTTAAGGCTTAAACCATGCCATTACAAGCAACTTCTGGTGCGGCTAGTTACGATGCCTTTGGTGGTGGTGTTCCTGTTGTGCCAGCGTACATTGAGGAGGTGTTTAGCACATACCTTTATGCAGGAAATAGTTCTACACAGACTATAACCAATGGCATTGATTTGGCTGGTAAGGGTGGATTAGTTTGGACTAAAGCAAGAGCCGATAGGTATCACAATCTAGAAGATACAGTTCGTGGCGCAGGGAATTCTCTTTGGGCCAATGTTAATAGCGCAAATTATTATTATTCAGATGCAATTACAGCATTTGGTAGCACAGGGTACACATTAGGCGCAGACAATACGGGGAATCAAGTAAATAGTAGCCCTGCTAACTATGTCTCATGGACATTCCGCAAGCAACCAAAGTTCTTTGATATTGTAACTTTTACTGGAAATTCAACCGCTAATAGAAATATTGCACACAGTCTTGGCTCAGTGCCAGGTTGCGTTATTGTTAGAGATCTTTTGGGTGGAAATTGGAATGTTTACCATCGGTCGGTTGGAATTACTAAAGCCCTTGCATTGGATGTAAGTGATCCTGCGGGAATTTCACCAAATTATTGGGATGCAATCCCAACATCTTCTGTCTTTACAGTAGGCACAGACTCTCAAGTAAATTTTTCAGGCCATGATTACGTAGCCTACATATTCGCCCATGACGCAGGAGGCTTTGGTCTGACTGGTACAGACAATGTGATTTCATGTGGGACGTTTACAACTACATCTGGCTATTCACCAAATGTGGAATTGGGATACGAGCCTCAATGGATTATGTTGAAACGCACAGACGCATCGGGGAATTGGTTGATTGTTGACACTATGCGTGGATGGGTTGACCCTGCAGGTACAGGCGCAAATGATGCTAACTTACGCCCTGACTTGTCAGACGCAGAAGCAACAAACGACATTGGTTGGCCTTACGCCACAGGATTTAATGCGGGTTATCGTGGCGGTGCAGAATCAACGTGGATTTATGTAGCCATTCGTAAAGGCCCGATGAAAGTGCCTACTGATGCGACTAAAGTGTTTAGTCCACAACTGCAAACGCCAACTGCGGGTGCTAATAATAATATGGCGGCAAATAGCGGCTTCCCAATTGATTGGTTGCCAACAAAGAAAAATGAAACTGGTAATGATTGGAGTCAAACTAGCCGTTTAACAAACAATTATATGACCCCAAATTCAGCAGCCGCTGAAGGGGCATATACTTTTGGCTTTGATAGAATGTCTGGAGTAGGTGGTGGCACTTTTGGATGGGATGACTTATCCACAGTATCTTATGCTTTTCGTCGTGCGCCAAAATTCTTTGATGTAGTTTGTTATACAGGAACTTCAGTTTCGGGCAGAACAGTTACGCATAATTTAAATGCAGAGCCTGAAATGATAATAGTAAAAAGAAGGGATGGAAGCAGAGATTGGACAGTAAGCACCACATCTCTTGGGTGGACTAAATATATTCAATTGAATATGACAACAGCACCCATTACGCAAACAGATATTTGGAATAATACAAGCCCAACTTCCTCTGTTTTTACTTTAGGTGATGCTGGAAATACCAATTTTTCTGGTTGGACTTATGTTGCGTATTTGTTTGGAACTTGTGCAGGAGTTTCAAAAGTAGGCTCATATACAGGTAATGGAACAACACAAACAATTGATTGTGGATTTGGTGCGGGTGGGGCAAGATTTGTTCTTATCAAGCGTACAGACACAACTGCTGATTGGTATGTTTACGATACAGCTCGTGGCATGACAGTATTAACAGACCCCTATGTGCTTTTCAATAGTTCAGCGGCTCAAGCTGCAACGCTTGGTTCTGTCACAACAGTTTCAACAGGGTTTGCGTTGAATTCAACCATCTTAGCCGCCATCAATGTAAATGCTGGCACATATATCTTCTTGGCTATCGCATAAGGAAAAATCATGCAAATTAGAATTCAATCAACAGGCGCAGTCATGTACGAAGGTGAATTTCGTGCATACCAAAAAGCCAATGGTGGCCCATCATGGGAGACAACAACAACTGAAGTCTTAGAAGCTTTGGGTGCTGATGT
>CAITID010000126.1 GCA_903892335.1 uncultured Actinomycetes bacterium | reverse complement strand
AGCCAGCGAGTAAGCGCACATACTCAGGGCGAAGGGAGGCATCTCGAATCTTGCCAATTAATGGCGCAACTTGATTTAGCGCATTAACTCTTCCTTCAGGGGCTGTAATGTCATAGGCAGCAATTACTGATTTAATTGCAAACTCAAATAACGGAACGCGTCGTGCAATTAATTCGCGTACTGCGGCATCACCTTGTTCTTGGCGAAGCTCACATGGATCCATTCCACTCTTTTCAACAGCAACAAAGGTTTGGGCAACAAATTTTTGATCATCTTCAAAGGCGCGAAGCGCCGCCTTTTGTCCTGCGGCATCACCATCAAAGGTAAAGATAACCTCACCGCGAAATGCATCTGCATCCATCAGCAATCTTCTAATTATTCGAATATGTTCATCACCAAATGCGGTGCCGCAGGTAGCAACTGCAGTTGTGACACCAGCTAAGTGAGCTGCCATCACATCGGTGTAGCCCTCAACAATTACAACTTGGCGAGTTTTAGAGATCTCCTTCTTAGCCATATCTAAACCGTAGAGAATTTGATTCTTCTTATAAATTGGCGTCTCTGGTGAATTTAAATACTTAGGTCCTTGATCAACATCATCACTTGCTAATTTGCGAGCACCAAATCCGACAACATCTCCTGAAATATCTTTAACTGGCCAAATCAAACGATTACGGTATCGATCAATCGGACCTTTTGTGCCCTCTTTAACTAAGCCAGCCAGCATTAACTCTTCCTCGGTAAATCCTTTTCCTTTAAGAAATTTAAAAAGGCTATCCCATTGATCTGGTGCATATCCCACACCAAAGTTCTTTGCCGCATCTCGATCAAAACCACGCTTGGTTAAAAAATCTCGACCATGCTGTGCTTCGGGCAATTGCAGTTGTTCTTGGTAGTAAGTAGCCGCTGCTAAATTTGCGGCAACTAACCGGGAGCGATTAATTGATGGTCCAGATGTTGTCCCACCTGCTTCATAAGTAAGTGTGTAACCAATTCGATCGGCTAGGCGTTCAACTGTTTCAGTAAATGTTAAGTGTTCTAACTTCATAATAAAAGCAATTACATCCCCACCAACTTGGCAACCAAAGCAGTGAAAATATCCTTTGCTTGGTGTCACATGAAAAGATGGAGATTTCTCATCATGAAATGGGCACAAGCCTTTTTTCTGCCCACCACCGGCGCCCTTTAATTGAACATAATCGCCAACGACATCATCAATTGGGCTGTGATCGCGCACATGCGCAACATCGGTATCTTTAATTCGACCAGCCATGGCGCAATCCTATTTAACTTCTAAATTATTTCTGGCCAGTTAGTTTTGCATGCAACATTTGAGCGCCCGGGTCGGTCAATGAGGCTACCTGATCAATCACCACGCGAAGGCGTTGCTGATCGTTGCTCGAACTCTGCCAATCCTGCAAGAAAAAGCTCTCGAGTGAGGTTGGAGCACTGGCCAAGATCGCTTCAACTAATTCACTCAGCAGTTGTTGTTGTTCGCCATAGCGCTTTTGAGATGCGGCTGCATTAATCACATAATGTCCAGCCATTGATTTAAGAAGTGCTACCTCAACTCGTTGTTCTCGTGGCACAATTAAATTTGCGTTATACCTAGTCAAATCGCCATCACCATATTTTTCTTGAGTAGCAACTTCAGCGGCTTGGGAAAATCTGCCAATTAACTGTGATGCCAAATCTTTTAGCCGAGCTAAGGATCGATGTGTGCCATCGTAATACTTTGGCCAGCAAGATAATTTTTGTAATTGAGTTAACGCTTTTGCCATCTCAGCCTCAGTAATATCCGCTAAGTAAGATTCTTGTGCGACTTTAAATAATTGTGGTAAATCTTTATTTAGTTGATCTAATTTAATTTGTCCACTAACTAAGGAGTCCTCTAAATCATGAACAGAGTAGGCAATATCATCTGACCAATCCATGATCTGGGCTTCCATGCTGGTTTT
>CAITID010000125.1 GCA_903892335.1 uncultured Actinomycetes bacterium | reverse complement strand
TCTGAAGTTGCACGATGCATTTATGGCTTTTCAAACGCGCCAATCCAAGCCTCAATTTCAATCGTTGGATCAAATGGGGAAAATAAAGTTGCAACCACGGTAATCAACGAGAAAAACGGATGGCTGTATTTATCAGCGAATGGTTTCACTTACTCATCACCATTAATCAAAGTAAAGCTAAGTCAAGCAAAGAATCAAAAGTATTCAATTTCATGCGTGAAGGGCAAAGTTACAAAGAAAGTTACGGGAACGAAACCAAAGTGCCCAGCAGGATTTAAAATTAAATGAAAATAAAGATCCTATTTTTAGCTTTAGTTCTTTCATTTACAAATTCTGTTCAAGCACAACCAATTCTGATTGAGCAATTAGAAATTGGTGGTCCAGAAGTCCGCAATACGGGCGGATATAGCGGGATCTACTATGAAGATACTTTTTATTTTATGGCAGCACAGTCCGGGTTAATAGGAATGAATTCGAATAACTTTGGTACCCGGGAGGCTAAACAAGTTGAATCATTTGTTTGTCGCTCATACAGTGATCCAAATTGTTCCAAGGCTGACGAGATTATTTACCACGCATTGTTGGATGAATGCACGTCCTCTAATCAGATTAACTGTATTCAAGGTGTAGTGGCAATAAAAGCTGACGGGACAGAAGTTATAGGTAAGAAAACCCAGAATTATCCTGAAAAATCGGATTTTACATTCACCGGGGATCCAAAACTAGGTATTCCAGATGGAGGCCTGCCTTCATTGTGGACTTTTGATGGAATTAGCCATCAGGGCGGCGATAAGTTTTTATTGTTTATTAAGTTTTCTAAGAATAACTACAACAATGCGCAGACGAATCCCGAGAAGTTAACTGGAGGAATTTTCCCTGCATCAATTGCTACTAATCGTTTTGAGGGTCCATTTAAAATTAAACCAGGCAAGGCTGACGCACTTGGGCACTCTTGGTATATGGACGGACCTGGAGGTAAATGTCTTTCAAGTGGTGGGGAAGGCGACTGTGCTATTGGTTGGCCACATCCAGAGAACATAAAGTATCGACTTGAAATTCGCACAAGTATAAATGTCAGCGCATTTATGCACGGTCGCATTACAGATCCTCTGATCTCAATCAAAAATACAGGATCAACAAAGGTAATTAGTATTCAAGCTAGTCCAGTAAAAGTACCTGTCATTTATGCATGGAAAAAGAACAGTGAATTACCTGAAGCGTTAAATGCATATCTAAACACTGGAAATAACTGGGTAGGTGGTGCCTACCAATACAATGACGGTTCTGGAACAAGAGAAGGCGTTGCACTCCTTCGCGGATTTGAAAATTACTCTCAGCAAAGCTTTGATGAGTATTTGCTTTGGCTACCAGCTATTAATGATAAATCAACAGGAAGTAAATCACTGTGGGTTTTTCGTACCTTGAGTAATAATGAATCAAATCTGGACAATGTCGGTAAATGCTTCTCTAGTAATCAAGAATTGCTTGGGTTCGTGTCAACTAATGCCGGCGTATATATTTCAGCCCCTCCAACCTTCAACACAAAAACGCAAACTTTAGATTACAAAGTTGCATCTCCGCATCTGGATGAAAACGGAAATGAAAACATTGGATCATACAATTTAGTTTTACGCTCTGATCGAGCAAGGTGCCTGTATGGATTTACAAATGCGCCAATTTCGGCAACTGTCAGCGTGCTTTCTTCTGGTGGTGGCAATCAAACTATAACTACAACGGTAAATGAAAAAAACGGATGGCTTTATCTATCAGCTAATGGATTCACTTACTCATCACCCGTAATTAAGGTGAAGCTAAATCAAGCAAAGAATCAAAAGTATTCAATCTCATGTGTGAAGGGCCAGGTTACAAAGAAGGTCACAGGAACTAAACCAAAGTGCCCAGCAGGTTATAAACTAAAATCTAGTTAATCTTTAATTTAGTAATCGCTTGTTCCAACCGCGCTGCTTCTAATATCTCCATCCCGGCTATCTTTAAATCACTTCCCATTGGCACAATTGCGCGCTTAAATCCAAGACGCGCAGCCTCTTGAACGCGTTGCGTAACACCAGTTACTTTTCTAATTTCACCAGCTAAACCAACCTCACCAATTGCAACTAGATCTGCTGGAAGTGCTAAACCTTTTGCAGCAGAGGCCACAGATAATGCAACTGCAAGATCTGCTGATGGTTCAGTAATTTTCATACCGCCAACTGTTGCAACATAAACATCTCGGCCAGAAATCTTTATGCCAGCACGAAGTTCAAGGACAGCAAGTGTCATGGATGTGCGGGCGTTATCTAATCCACTGGTTACGCGGCGAGCATTTCCCCAATCGCGGCCATCAGAGTTACCAGCACTTACCAATGATTGAATCTCAGCTAGTAATGCCCGGCGTCCTTCAAGTGCCACAGTTACACATGTGCCGGGAACTGGATCGGTGTGACGAGATGTAAATAAACCAGTTGGATCTGCAAGTCCAACAATTCCGGAATCATTTAAGTCAAAGCAGCCAACCTCATCGGAGGCACCAAAGCGATTTTTAATTGCACGGATTAAGCGAAGTCTGGAGTGGCGCTCGCCCTCAAAGTTAAGAACAACATCTACTAAGTGCTCAAGCAAACGTGGGCCAGCAATTGAACCATCTTTCGTTACATGGCCAACTAGAACTAGGGTAATTGCGCGCTCCTTTGCAATCCGAATTAAGGCTGCAGCAATTTCTCGAACCTGGGTAACGCCACCAGGTGAGCCATCCACGGTAGAGCTTGAGATAGTTTGAATGGAATCAATAATTACTAGATCAGGTTTAACGGCGTCGATGTGTGCGATGACTGCGCCAAGATCTGATTCAGCGGCAAGCCATAAGTTTTTATCTATTGCATTTAATCGCTCTGCGCGCAGTCGAACCTGCGAGGCAGACTCTTCACCAGAGATATAAAGAGCAAGCATTCCTTGTTTAGCAGTCTCGGCTGCAACAGTTAAAAGTAATGTGGATTTACCAACACCTGGTTCACCAGCTAGCAAAATTGCAGCTCCTGGTACTAGGCCGCCACCAAGAACACGATCTAATTCACCAACACCGCTGGTGCGGGCTTTAGCACTTGCTAAATCAACATCACCAATTGGTTTTGCAGCAGTTGTTACATGTCCTGCAACTAATGAAAGTTTTTTAGGTGCTGCCATCTCTTCGACTGTGCCCCATGCTTGGCATTCACCGCAGCGGCCAACCCATTTAGTTGCAGTCCAACCACATTCAACACAACGGAATGGATCTTTTGCAGGTGCTTTAGCCATGAGGGAAATCTAATGGCAACCGCCGACTATCGCTGTTTTTGAACAGCCTTACTCGCTGGGTGGATAACAAATAATGGTAATTCACGCTTTTTTTGTTGCTTGGCGGTTAGTGCAATCGCCTGCATGCGAGCATCACAGTGTTTAGCAAGTTCGGCGTAAGCAGCCTCACCCATCATTGCAAGTAACTCATTTTTGCTAGAGACATAAACCGGCAGCTTGCCAGTGTGAGCTTCAGTGTTACTAGTGCAGTACCAATTGAAATCATTTCCGCCTTCACCCCAAGCCAAGCGTTCGTACTCACCAATTACTGTGACAGTCATTTCAAGATCGCCCATCTCGCGTTTTTCAAAGGTACGGCGAAGTGGAAGTTGCCAACAAACATCTGGTTTAGTTTCTACAAAGTGAACGCCTTCTTTAATTGCAAGACCGTGAAGAGCACACCCTGGTCCAGTTGCAAAACCTTTTCGATTTAAAAAGATACAAGAGTCTTTAACTTTTCTAGTTTTTCGGTCTTTATCTAAACCAATCTCAGAGATTCGAAGTTTGCCACCTTTTTTAGCAGGTCTAGCTTCATCATAAAATTGCCACATATCTTTTGTTAATTTCTTTGCTGCTTTTAAGGTTCGCTCCTCATCAGCCTTATCTGAGTAATAAGCACCATCAGAGCAACATCCAGCGTCAGGCTTTCCTTCATCAATACCGCAACAACCATCTCCGTAAATGCACTGCCAATATGAGGTCAGCCAGGTTAAATCGCATTTATAAATGTTTTCAGCATCTGCTGGATCTTTAAATTCTAACCAATCACGAGCAAAGCCCGGGGCTACTTCATTTTTTGATAACTTAGATTTAATCTCTTTGGTAGCCATAGCGCATAAGGATAAGCCCTCAGGATGCTTTAAGAGTAATTGGGTAGGCTTAGCAAATGGCAATCAATATGACACAGATGAATACAAGTAATTCATTTGATGGTTGTATCGGCTTTATCGGTGCTGGTGTTATGGGCACAGCCTTAATCAAAAGCCTGCTAAGTATCGGAATTAATGCCAACCAAATCTGTATCTCTGAGAAGATAGCGGAAAAATCCCAAGAGCTCCATCGCACATTGGGTGTATCTGAAAAAAGCATTGCTGAAATCGCATCCGGATGTGATTTAATATTTTTAGCGGTAAAGCCACAAGATCTAGGCGATTTGTTATCTCAGTTAAGTAAATCTCTACCAGAAAAAACTCTGCTACTTTCTATTGCAGCTGGTAAAACAACCGCCTTTATTGAAGCGGGTATTGGGAAAGCTAACCCAGTAATTCGAATCATGCCAAACACACCAGCCCAAGTCGGTAAGGGAGTTTGTGCGATTTCATCGGGTAAATATGCAAGTGCTAATGATTTAGCAACGGCGACAAAATTACTTTCTGCAAGTGGATTAGTAGTGCAAGTTGCTGAATCACAGCAAGACGCTGTTACTGCTTTAAGTGGATCCGGCCCGGCTTATGTCTTTTTCTTTGTTGAAGAGATGATCAAAAGTGGTGTTGCACTCGGTTTATCTGAAGAGATTGCAACCAAGTTAGCCATTGGCACAATCACCGGCTCCGCTGCGATGCTAGAGCAAACTGGTTTAGATGCAGCGACTCTGCGCAAAAATGTTACTAGCCCAAATGGCACAACGGCGGCGGCAATAAACGAGTTTGAGAAAGCTAATCTTTCCCAAATAATAAATAATGCAATGAGCGCTGCGAAAAAACGTGCCCAGGAGTTAGCTTGAAATTAAAGTTATCCATAATTTTCGCACTTCTTTTTCTAACAACACCTCCAGTTAATGCCGCCACTATTTCAGCAATAAAGCCAATTGTTGAAATCGCCTACTCTGGCAACGAACAAGTTAGTGATCTGCTTTTAACTGCCAACTCAATTGTTTTAATTGGCACAACCGAAGCCGCTAGTTCTAGTTGGATTAGTGGAAATCTAGGCGGCACAAGTGATGCTTTTGTATCTGCCTATTCAAATACTGGTGTTTTAATTTCTGGCACCAGATTAGGTACGCCAGCTAATGAAATCGCCACAGCTGCTGCACTAGATGTAGATGGCAGTATTTGGGTAGTTGGTGCATCATCTGTTTTAAATACAACAACACCAACTCCGGCTCCATCAAAATTACTTAACCCAGATAATGTGGTTTTAACACCTGCCAACCCAGTAAATCCCCAATTAACTAAGTTAAATCTTTGGCAGATTAGTAGCGCGGGTCAACTAATTAACTCATATGAGACGCAAACCGCTGGTGTTATTTCACCACAAGAGGTGCTAATTACGAAGAGTGGTTTAACAATTTTTGGGGATATCTACGAGAAATCAACAGTTCGAGGCTTTCACACATCATTTACTAAAGACGGTTTGTTTAAACCAATCATTAGATATGGCAGTAAATCAACAGAACTCACAAATGCAATTAGTAATTCAGATGGCAGCTTTACTGTAGTTGGCCGAAGTGGTGACCTGCTTTTAAAATCTAAAGCAGTTACAAAAGGTGATGCGATTACATTGAAAATCTCGGCAACTGGCACACTACAAGTTGTTGCGCGAGCAGTGTTGAAAAGTACAACCCGCAGTTGGGAATCAATCGGTGCTGGATTACTACAGGGCGGAATTGTTAAATACTCAAATAAGAGTGAAGCAGCGGTAACTAAATTTTCCGCATTAGGTAAGCCAAGTTGGAACTCGCGTTATTTAGCAAAGTCCACCGCATTGGTTGCAAGTGGTACAAACTCTTGGGCTACTTTTATTTCAGCGGGGGTTATCTCTGGCATTCCAACCTGGAAACCAAAGACTCCAACGCCAGTTTTGTTGCAACTAGGCAAAAAGGGTGAAGTTATTTCAGCCACCTCTTTCACGGGTACGCCAGTAGCAATCGCTACAAATAATCAAATGGGAACGGTAGTAATCACCGATTCGGGCACGAGTTTTGGATTACTTCAGGTTAACTAGTAATCTTTGACAATTGTTATTAAAACTAAAGGAGCAAAATGGGTTCAGTAATTAAGAAGCGCCGTAAACGTATGGCGAAGAAAAAGCATAAAAAACTTCTTAAGAAAACCAGAATTCAACGTCGTAACGCAAAGTAAGTTTTTTACTCAGTTACGGTTTAAACAAAGTTAATTTCCCAGATACGCCAGCAAGTGCGTATCTGGTTTTATTTATAGTAATCCAAGATGCTTTACCATCTTTTACAATCTGATTTCTAGATACAAGTGCAATTGATTTGTCCGCCCTATTAAGTGCGCACAATCTAAGTTCGCAGCCAAACAAAACACTCTTTTCATCTATTGTTGCCGGAGAATTTGGGATTCCATAGTTGGCTGCTGTAAATGAAGAGCTAGTCGAAGCGGTTACAACCTTGGTGCGAAGTTGATTTGGGTTTGGAAAAGTTACCCCGCTGCCAGTAAACCAGGCTGCTGTTACACCACGCACACTGTTGAAGATGGCGACATCGTAGCCAGCAACTGAAACCCCATTAGCTGGTGTATCTAAAGTTTGAAATACCCAATCCTCAACTAAGCCACTACTTCTACTGGCATATCTAATCTCGCCTTTGGTTACATTTTTCTCAAGATCAAATCCATTGACGCTGTCATAGATCAGGTGAATTCGCTTCCCTACAGTTATAGATTTCATGTGAAAACCAACATCACCAGTAGTTCGACCTTCGGTGTCTTTGTCGCCATCAACAATCTCATAGCGCCACTCGGTGCCACTTTTAACAGCGCCTAGAACAATTCCTTGACTTTCATCTCGGTAGAAAACCTGAACACCTGCTGTGTTAATTGCACAAGCATTAGATACTGAAACATCAGACGCGCCGCGTACTCGATCCGCTTCTTTGTAATCTTGAATCTTTGGCCCGTCGCCATCAACAGTTTCATACTTCCAGCCCTTGCCGTTAAATACTGCATAGCGTAGATCTCGCTCATCTAGATCGGTATAGAAAAGGTGCAGGTAATTTACCTTGGCCACAGTTGAGGTACAGATTGAAATATAACCACTTACATTATTTGTAGTTTTCCCACTGGCAGAAGAATTTCCATCCACGGTAGTAATACTCCATTTACTAGCATTTTGTGTTGCCAGCTTTAGATCTCCATTTTTACTATCAGAGTAGGCAATAACCGCTTTCCCGCCATAAGTAGCTGTTGCTAGGAATTTAGCATCAGCAGCTGGATCAATGACAGTACTTTTCCAAGCTGCCTGAGGCGTAATGGAATTGGTATTTACGGCCAGGGATGTTCCTAAATCATTTTTAGCTGTAATAGCAAATGTGTATTTCACGCCATTTTTTAAATTGCGAAAGATTGCTGGGCTTTCTTTAACTGTTAGAGAATCACCAGTCTGCAGATTTTTAATTTGGTACTCATCAATTTGGGCAACACGAGCGTTAATTGGTGGCGCAAATTGAATGATGGCTGCTTGATCAGCAATTAATGCCTTTTGATTTTGCACAACTTGTGGCAATGCATAGGAAACTCCGGCCGGTGGCTTTAATCGCATATCCTCAAACATTGCAAGAAGTAATGGGCCAGGTAGGTGAAAGACTTCACCGGAATCTAAATTTGGTGTCATGACCGCATCAAGTGTGGAATCTTTAAAAGTGGCCTCATCTAAGTGGCTTACGGAAGATCCGGGTTCATAAACCGGCGGGGTAAATAGTTTTGGCTTAACATTATTATTTGCTCGAATACCATTTTCACCAGACCAAACAAGTGATGTAGTTAGCGCACGACCAGTCTCAAGTGAAGGCGATGGCATATCGGCAAGCCGGCGACCATCTGGCAACTGTGCGTAGGCATCAAATGGCGTTGGCATTTCAATTCGAGCAGCTCCGCTAAATTCATCGTAATAACTTCCGCTGATAAAACCTAAGCCATGTCCCATCTCATGCAGGATCACAGATTGCAGATCATAAAGATTCTTTGGGCAATTACCATCGGTGCCTAAATACCAAGGCGCAGTTGATGTAATCGTTATTTCCATCTCCGGCTTATCTTTATCTAGGTCTCGGCCAGCAATTGAGTTTGCTAAAGCAGATGCGTAGTAAAGAGTTTTATCTGGTGCTTCTGGGAAGACAAAGTTACTAACTGAGCTAGCGGATGCAAGCACACCAGAATTGGCAGAGCGCGCCCAGGTGATGTTCACCCGCACATCTACTTTTGATGAAAAGTTCTCAGACCAAGTATCGATTGCTGCTTGAATTGCTGGCCTTGCACTTTCTGGAACGGTATTAAATTCAACTACAAAATTAGATTTCTTTTCAATGTTTGCTGATGGCGTGCGTGGTTGTTGTTTTACAGCAACCTGTCCATCGCCAGCATATGTGTAGACCCAAGGCGCTGGCACAGATATAACGCCAAGTGCGGATGCTTGCGGAGCGGGAGAACCCAGTAATGAGAGCAGTAAGCCAAAAGTTAGGAGTATCGACTTTCTGCGCATAGCGGCAAGATTAACAGTCTGCGATGATTGGCTCATGCCAGATGAGAAGTTATCAGCAAGAATTCAGGAAAATTATCTTCGCGCTCGCCGAGAGCAACCAAAATCGGCAATTGCAAACACAAAAGCTCCAGAACCAACACTTGATGAAGCCCGCGCAGATTTAGCAAAAGCAATTGGCAAATTAGCTGATCAATTCTTATCAAAACGTTACGGCCCACTAGTAGGCACTATTGCTGAAACAACTACCAATGCAACACTTCAACAATTCGAAATGAATTTAACTAAGGCAAAAGGTGACATTACTCTTGTTGTTCAAGAGTTTAGCGATCGGATATTTTCAACAGGCAAACTACGCCGCGAATGAAGACGGTAACAGTTTATAGCCGCACTGGTTGCCATCTATGTGAGGTAGCAATTGATTTGATTGAATCTGTGAAATCAAAGAATGCTTTTAATTTAGAGGTGAAATTAATTGATGGTAATCCTGAATTAGAGAAGGCTTATGGCGAGCAAGTGCCGGTAATTTTAATTGATCAACAGCCCCATGATTATTGGCGGGTAGATTTAGAAAGATTTACTAAAGCAATTAAAAATTAATTTTTGTTTAGAACTTCATCTGCATCAATAATTCGATATGCATACCCCTGCTCAGCTAAGAAGCGCTGGCGGTTTTGGGCAAAATCTTGATCAATCGTGTCACGTGCAACTAATGAATAGAAACGGGCACCACGGCCATCTGCTTTAGGACGAAGGATTCGTCCTAGTCGCTGCGCTTCTTCCTGCCTTGAACCAAAGGTGCCAGAAACTTGAATTGCAATAGATGCCTCTGGTAAATCAATTGAAAAGTTAGCTACTTTAGAAACAACTAAACACTTTATTTCACCGCTTCTAAACTTTGCAAACAAAATTTCTCGCTCTTTAATTGGCGTCGCACCTTTAATTACTGGAACACCTAGTGCGGCGCTTAACTCATCTAATTGCTCTAAGTATTGCCCAATTACTAGTACTTGATCATCTGCATGTTGTTTGGCAAGTGCAATTGCAACCGCTTTTTTGGTTTGGGTGGTAGCGCAAAATTTATAGCGATCTTCTTGCTCGGCGGTGGCATAATTTAATCGCTCTGCATCAGTTAGTGTTACTCGAACTTCAACACAGTCGGCAGGTGCGATATAGCCTTGTGCTTCAATCTCTTTCCAAGGAACATCAAATCTTTTTGGACCTATGAGTGAAAATACTTCACCCTCCATGCCATCTTCTCGCACTAATGTTGCGGTTAAACCAAGTCTGCGTCTGGATTGAATATCGGCAGTAAATCTAAAGATTGGCGCAGGTAATAAATGCACCTCATCATAAATAATTAAGCCCCAGTCAATTGCATCAAAGAGATCAAGGTGGGCATAAACGCCTTGCTTCTTAGTTGTCATCACTTGATAAGTAGCAATTGTTACTGGTCTAATCTCTTTCTTAGAACCGCTGTATTCACCAATATCATCTTCATTTAAATCGGTTCTGCGCAGCAGCTCATCTCGCCACTGCCTAGCAGCCACAGTGTTAGTAACTAATATCAAGGTAGTTGCTTTGGCGTGAGCCATTGCAGCAGCGCCAACAATTGTTTTACCAGCACCACATGGAAGTACAACAACACCTGAGCCACCATGCCAAAAACCTTCAGCAGCTAGCTCTTGATATTTACGAATTTTCCAACCATCTTGGCGCAGGGCAATCTCATGGTGTTCACCATCTACATAACCAGCAAAATCCTCAGCCGGCCAACCTAATTTAAGTAATGCTTGTTTTAAAAAACCACGTTGCCCAGGGTGGACAACAATTGTTTCTGGATCTAATTGCAAACCTAACATCGGTGCTACTTTTTTACCGCGAGTTACCTCTTTTAAAACAGCGGGATCATTAGAAACTAAAATCAATCCGTGAACTGGATGTGCTTCAAGTCTTAATCTGCCATAGCGTGACATCGTCTCTGCGATATCAACTAATAATGAGTGTGGAACGGCAAAGCGGGAGTATTTAAGCAGTACATCAATTACCTGCTCAGCATCATGGCCAGCAGCCCGTGCATTCCATAAGCCAAGTGGTGTTAAGCGATAGGTATGAATATGTTCTGGTGACTTCTCTAACTCAGCAAATGCTGCAATCGCCCTACGACACTCATCAGAGAGCAGATGATCAATATCTAGTAGAAGTGTCTTATCACTTTGAACAATTAGTGGGCCATCACTCATTTCAAGAGCTCGATAATAAATTCTGTTGTTAACTTAATTCTTGGCGCAACTGTTGAAATTACTAAAGATTCAGTTGGTGCGTGGGCGCCAACCCCAACTGCGCCTAAGCCATCTAGTACCTTTGCACCAACTGCTGCGGCAAGATTGCCATCGCTGGCACCACCAACACTTGCATGACCAATTTCTGGCATTCCAATTCGCTTGGCAACCATCTCTAATTTTTCATACAACTCTTTGGTGCTAGAAATTTCAAGGGGTGGTCGATTGATTCCACCAACCACATCAACCTTGGCCACATCACTTTTTAAAGATTTAATCGCTGCATCAACTCGGTTTAGTTCAGCCATCGTGAAAGATCTGATATCAATATCTAATTTAGCTTGTGCTGGAACTGTGTTGGTTGTTGTTCCGGATTGCATAAGGGTTGGCACCACAGTTGTTCCAAGTGCTGGGTTTGCTAGCTCAATAATTTGTAAAACTAATTTTGCTAACTCGGTTGTGGCGTTGATTCCTTTTTCTGGCTCTAGTCCAGCATGCGCAGCTTTGCCAGTAACAATTACTTGATACATCGATGTGCCCTTGCGACCAGTTTTAACCTTGCCATCAATTGCAGATTCAAAAACTAATACGGCATTGGCGCCTTTTGCTAACTTTTCAATTAATGCTTTTGAGGCTGCACTTCCAGTTTCCTCATCTGTTGTAGCAACTAATGCCACCTTGTCCTGTGCACCTGCTACATCTTTTAATGCATAGAGTGCTTGAATAAAACCAGCCTTCATATCAAATACGCCCGGGCCTTTAGCGTTATCGCCATCTATCTGCCAAGTTGGGGTAAATGAATTATGTGGCCAAACTGTGTCTAAATGACAGAGTAAAACAATCTTTGGATTTTCTGCGCCCCACCAAAAAACTGGGCGGTTATTTTCGGTAATTTTCTTTGCAGGTAATGACAAAACATTTGCTGAGATTTCAATGGCTAAATCCACAACCTTGATACATGCTGCCAAATCCTCAGTAGGTGATTGGCATTCAACTAAGCGCTGGATATCTTTAATCGCAGATGCGCTCATGGGTTAATTCTGCCTTATATTCATAATCGGTGCTTACTCCGCTGGCGCTGGCGCTACGCCGTTGATTCGGGGAATTCTAAATTGGGTTAACTCACCAGTCACATGATCTCGAGCGGTTAGTGTGCCAAGTGATACTGAGATCGGATGAACAATGCGATTTGATACCCCGCCATTTGTATCTGCATAAGAGATCATCAATGAACTCTGCTCCTCAATGAATTGATTAATTACTGCCATGGTTTCATTCGCAGTTGTTCCAGGAACGATTGGCGTAACTTTCTTAGATTTATCACCAACTTTTACCGTCTTGACCGCTGATAAAACAATGGACTCTTTAGGAACAGTGAAATCACTAATTATTCTTGGTGGCTTTGGTCTTGATTTAGCTCTTCGTAGATTTGGTTGTGAAAGTAAGACACCACCAGCATTTTCAGCCGCTGGTAAATAACCGAACTCACGAAGTTCGCCAATAATCTCACTTAATTCAAATTCGGAGATTAAAACAGTAGGTGCAATCTTTCGTAATCTTAAGTGTTCACATTTTTTATCATGGAGTATCTGTGAAAGTATCGATTCATCTTCACAACGAATGTATGAGTGTGATTGTCCAACCCGTAATCTGCCATGTCGCTTTGCAATATCACCGATCAAATAATCAAGGGGTTGCGGCATCGGTGTCTTAGAAATTTTAGTTAAGAAAGTTTTAATTTGATCACCTGTCTTACCATGATCTAAACCGCGCCTAATTGATGCCTCACTAAATCGATAAACCGTGGCGCCACCACGACTTTCAATATCAGCTAGCGTTCCCATCTCAGCGGCTAACTCTGCAGTTAGCGGACCTGGTGCAACCGCGCTGTTATCTGCTTGAATTAAAATGTGATCAACTGGTTTTGGAAGGGCTGCTTCAATTCCTAACTCACCCGCGAAGGTAATTAGATTTTTACCGTAGGTAGAAAGAGCGCCTTGACCAGTTATTCCAAGCCACTCTGCTTCGCGAATATTCCACTCAATAAAATCATTGTTTGCTCGTTGCGGATTTAACCATTTAATAATTGATTGCAGAGATATGATTTCAGGTGCCACTGTTGGGTTATCAAGAAGAACTTTTAAGGTGCTTTGTTTAATCAAGCCAACACCAGCGCGATCTAGCTCAGGTCCAAGTGGTGCGATATTTTTATCAGATGCTTTACCGATTAATCCAGCAACTCTTGAACTTTCAAGCCAAAGCACAGTTAATGAGTACCAGCGCTCTTCTGGATCTTTAGTTAGCCATAAATCAAAGGCAGATGTTGGCAGGATTTGATCATCTGGATCAATTACCAATAAACCACCCAAGTAACAAAGCTCTGCGACAAATCCAGCACAAGCTTCATCAACGCCAATGTGTTCAGCAATTCGTTTTAAATCACGCACGCCAATGCCACCAGTTCGAAGCGCAGTAGGTGGTTCATCAGAGAGGTTGTGAAGCAGCTCTTCACACCAGCGCAGAATGGTTGAAATATTGGCGATCGCAGCTAAATCAATCTGTTTTTGCGCAATTTCTTTACC
>CAITID010000124.1 GCA_903892335.1 uncultured Actinomycetes bacterium | reverse complement strand
TACCCTTAATCCCTCATGAAATATCTGCCTTTAATCCGCTTGCTCGTTAATAGGGAGCTCACACTTCGCTATAAACGCAGCGTTATAGGTATTGGCTGGACCTTGCTAAATCCCATGCTCACCAGCTTTGTTTTATGGGTTGTCTTTTCTTTTGTCTTCGCATCCCGCCTGCCTAGTGGACAGCAATTTGCCCCTTATTTGATGGCGGGAATATTGCTCAATACTTTTTTCAACCAAGGATTAATGCAATCCGCCGAATCCATTGCCAGCAATGGCGGCGTTTTAACCAAGATCTATGTTCCACCACAGATTTTTGCAATTAGTGCTGCGCTGGCTGGTCTAGTTAACTTCTTTATTGGCATGATCCCTTTGGCCATTGTTGTCTTTATTTCGGGGCAGATGCTGGCTTGGACTCTTCCTCTGGTGTTAATTGTTGGAGCCTGCCTAACACTTTTGGTTTCAGGTCTAGGCCTAGTGCTCTCAATCATGTTCATTCGCTTTGATGACACAAGAAACATCGTCAACGTCTTACTTATGATTTTGATGTATTTAACCCCGATCTTCTATCCAGTCAGCGTTATGAACTCCACCATGCAGACAATCATCCGCTGGAACCCATTGACTAGTTATCTAGAGATCTTCCGTTGGGCTTTTTCTAACAATGCCTTTCCATCACTTCGTGACTGGATCTTCATGATCAGCACAAGTCTTTTCTCGCTCTGGCTTGGCACCTATGTCTTTAAAAAGTACTGGCCAAGAACGGTGGCGATGCTCTGATGGCAGTCATTGAAATCACCAACGTTAATCTGACCTATCGGGTTCTTATGAACCGGACGAGCTCACTTAAAGCTCTATTTCGAGATGCAGTGAAGAGACGCAATCGTGTTGTTGACTATGTGGCACTTGCAGATGTTTCTTTCACTGTTGAAAAAGGTGAAGTTGTAGCTATCTTGGGAAGAAATGGTGCTGGCAAATCAACCTTGCTTAAGATTCTGGCTGGGGTTTTACCACCAACACAGGGAACAAGAAAAGTAGATGGATTCATTGCTCCAATGATTGAGCTAGGTGCGGGTTTTCACCCAGAGATGACTGGGGCTGAAAATGTCTTGTTTTACTCAGCTCTTATGGGACGCAACTTAAAAAAAGTTAAGGAGCGCACGCCAGCAATTGGTGAATGGGCTGGAGTGAGTGATCACATGGGATTTCCGCTTCGAACTTATTCTTCCGGCATGCTGGCGCGCTTAGCTTTTTCAACAGCCACAGATGAACAGCCTGATGTTTTATTAGTTGATGAAGTCTTATCCGTTGGAGATGCTGATTTCCAAGAAAAATCAAAGGCTCGCATGGAGCAGTTAATCAAAAGCGGAGCCGCAGTTGTTCTTGTTTCACATGACATGAATGCCGTCCGCACATTAGCCGATCGTGCTATCTGGTTAGAAAATGGGCATGTGAAGATGATTGGCAAAGCCAGCGACGTCGTAGACGCATACGAAGCTAACTAACATGCGTGTTTTGCATGTTATTGCCCGCCTCAATGTTGGTGGCACAGCCCGCTACATCACCCAACTTGTAAACGAACTACCTAAACACGGCATAGAAACTCTTGTTGCAACTGGTTACGTGCAGGGCGCAGAAGTAGAAGATCCAAGTGCCGCCAATATCAGGTTGGTACGCATTAAATCTTTAGGTCGCTCAATCAATCCGATTAAGGATCATTTAGCTCATAGACAACTACAAGCAGTAATAAAAGAGTTTAAGCCTGACATCATCCATTCACACACATTTAAAGCAGGCTTTATAGTCCGTGCCCGCAAACAATCAGTACCTGTCATCCACACCTTCCACGGTCACCTACTTGATGACCCAGAGTTCTCTGGCTTTAGAGCAAGCGTTATAACTGCAATTGAGAAAAGACTTGCTAAGAAAACTAGCAAGCTAGTCAGCGTGGGCCAGCGTGTGGCAGATGAATTAGTTGAGTTAAATGTTGGAGTAAAAGCACAATACATAAGCATCGCGCCAGGTGTTAATGAGTTAAGCATTGCTCCGCGAACAGATGCATTGAACAACCTAGGCATTACCGATGACGGACGCCCGATTATCGGGTGGATTGCCCGTGTAACGGGAGTGAAGAATCCAATGCGTGCCCTCGAAGTAGCGCGCGCAATACCAACAGCCCACTTTGTGATGGCGGGTGGTGGTGATTTACTAGAAGAAGTGAAGGAAACAGCACCTTCTAATGTCAGTGTTATTGGTTGGGCTAAAGCGCAAGATCTCTTTGGAGTATCTGATCTCATCCTTTCAACAAGTGAAAATGAAGGAATGCCTATTGCTTTGATTGAGGCTCAATTGGCAGGCAAACCAGTGGTGGCAACAGATGTGGGCGGAGTATCTGAAGTTATTGCTAACCATGAAACAGGCTTAGTAACTAATAAGAATGCAGGCTCAATCGCAGCAGCTCTTAACTCTTTAATCCTTGATGCCCAAAAGCGCACACAGATGAGCACACTTGCAACGTCTCGTGCCAGAGCACTCTTTTCTATTGATCAAATGGTCAACGCTCACGTGAGCCTATACAAGTCGATTGTGAATTAGGCTTTACCCATGCGCGTACTTATCACTGGTGGGGCCGGCTTTATCGGTTCACATTTAGCTGACCACTATGTGGCCAAGGGTGATCAAGTAACTATTCTGGATAACTTCTCTACAGGGGCAAAAGAGAACATTGCTCACTTAAAAGGGAAAATCACTACCACAGATGGTGATATCAGAAACGTTGATCTGGTAGAAAAACTAACTAAAGAGGCTGAATTAGTCCTCCATATGGCTGCAGCCCTAGGCGTTAACACAATCCTTGACTCACCACTTGAATCAATGTCTACAAACATCACTGGCAGTGAGGTTGTTTTGAACGCTGCAGCCAAATTCAACAAGCGCATCATCATCGCCAGCACATCAGAGATCTACGGCAAAAACCCCAAGCAGCCTTTAAGTGAGGGCGATGATCGAGTGGTTGGTGCACCACAAAAGATTCGCTGGACATACAGTGAT
>CAITID010000123.1 GCA_903892335.1 uncultured Actinomycetes bacterium | reverse complement strand
CGGTGATGCTTATCATTGTTACTGCAGTGGGGAAGAGCTCGAAGAGCGCAGACAAGTGCAGATGAAAAATAATCAAGCACCTGGTTATGACGGAAAGTGCAGAGATCTTTCAAATACTCAAATTGATGAGTACAAGGCTCAAGCAAGAAAACCAGTTGTACGTATGCGAATGCCACAAGGTGAAACAGTTTTTACAGATGCAATTCGCGGCGAAGTTAAGTTTGAGCATTTATACGTACCAGATTTTGTATTAGCGCGCGCCGATGGTTCACCACTGTATACATTGGCAGTTGCCGTAGATGATGTCATGATGAAAATAACTCATGTATTACGTGGTGAGGATTTACTTTCTTCAACGCCAAGGCAGATTAGGGTTTACCAAGCCATGGGTGTTTCAGAAAGTGATTACCCAATTTTTGCCCACCTACCATTTGTAATGGGACAAGATAATGCCAAGCTATCTAAGCGAAATGGTGAGGTTTCAATTGCTTGGTATCGAGAGCGCGGATTTTTGCCTGAGGCAATCTGTAATTACCTAGCTCTTCTTGGCTGGTCACCTGGGGATGATAAAGAAAACATTACGATGCAAGAACTAGTTGATCTATTCACAGTTGAGCGAGTAAATAGCAGTCCAGCAAGATTTGATATGAAAAAGCTAGAGGCAATTAACGGTGACAAAATTCGCGCCCTAACGCCAGATCAATTCTTGCAGTGGGCGATGCCATTTTTAACGCAGGCAAAGGTAATTACTGGAACGGTGCAGGAGATTGAACTAGTTAAAGCAGCATTACCAATAATTCAAGAGCGGATTGTGACACTTGCTGAAATTCCAGCGATGCTTAACTTCTTATTTGTAAAAGAGTTTAAAGTAGATGAAGCAGAGCAACCTAAATTAGCTGAAGAAGCCTCACAACAGATTCTTATGCGCTCATTGGCAGAGCTTGAATCATTAGCCACTTGGGATCACGCCAGCATCGAAGCGATTTTGCGAAAGGTGTTAATTGAGGAGTTGGGACTGAAGCCACGTATTGCCTTTAGCGCACTTCGGATAGCAGTTACCGGCTCTCATATATCACCGCCATTATTTGAATCTATGGAGTTACTTGGCAAAGTGGGATCAATTAGTAGAATCAAATCCGCAATTCGCGCATAAGATTTCTACTTCAATACTTGGTCGGGTATTCTTTCCCAGGTATTAAACAAATTATTGGGGTATGGGGTAATTGGCAGCCCAGCTGATTCTGGTTCAGCTTGTCTAGGTTCGAGTCCTGGTACCCCAGCGATAAAACTTAATATGCACGGCTCCGTCGTCTAGTGGCCTAGGACTCTGGCTTCTCAAGCCAGCTACGAGGGTTCGAATCCCTTCGGAGCTACAACTTTCACTTTTTTTAATTGCTATTTGATAGCTAAAGATTTAGATAACTTATTTGCAGTTGCAACTACAGATGCTGCATGCATTCGACCTGGTTGGCGACTTAAACGCTCAATTGGTCCACTGATACTTACTGCTGCAATAACTTTATTGTTTGGCCCACGTACTGGCGCTGAAACAGATGCAACTCCAGCTTCGCGTTCACCAATTGATTGTGCCCAGCCCCGGCGACGAATTGCGGCAAGATTAACTGCGTTAAATTTTGCGCCAACTAAACCACGATGTAATTTATCGGGCTCCTCCCATGCCATCAGGATTTGCGCGCCAGAGCCAGCTGCCATTGTTAATGTTGTTCCAACCGGAACAGAATCACGTAATCCACTTAGGCGCTCAGCGGTTGCAACACAGATTCGAGAATCTCCTTGCCGGCGATATAACTGGGCACTTTCACCAGTTGCATCCCGCAGTGCAATTAGCGCTGGCGCTGCCAAAACCAATAATCTATCTTCACCAGCGGCTGAAGCTAACTCGGCCGATCTAGCACCCAATATAAATCGACCAGAAAAATCGCGGCTAACTAATCTATGAAACTCAAGT
>CAITID010000122.1 GCA_903892335.1 uncultured Actinomycetes bacterium | reverse complement strand
TGGTGGACCAGCTGATGTTGTTGAGTTAACAGTATTGCTGGCTAATGAGATGCTAGATGCAGTTGGAATTAAGCCAAAAGTAGATCCAGCAACTGCTTTAAAAAATGGAATGGCGATGGATGCTTGGCGCAAAATGGTGGCAGCGCAAGGTGGCGACAATGATGCGCCTTTGCCCGTTGCTAAAGAAAAGATTGAAATTACTGCTGATCAAGATGGAAAGTTATTAACTTTAGATGCAATGAAGGTTGGCGTTGCTGCTTGGCGATTGGGTGCTGGTCGTTCAAAGCAGGGCGAATCAGTGCAGGCAGGTGCTGGCGTGGAGATTCATGCAAAACCAGGAGATTTGGTTAAAGCAGGGCAAAGAATTTTAACCTTGCATACTGATGAAGTAGCTAGGTTTGAACGTGCCAAAGATGCATTAGTTGATGCATTTTCAATTGGTGGTATGGATGAAAAAATAAATCGCCTACCATTAGTAATTGAAAGAATTGAGGGTTAAGTGTCATTAAGTAATAAGCCGAGTGTTGATCAGATTAAGCGGTTGCCAAAAGCGATTTTGCATGATCACTTAGATGGCGGTTTACGCCCAGCCACAATAATTGAGATTGCAGAAAAAATAGGTTACAAAAAACTTCCTACATCAGATCCGATCGAGTTAGGAAAGTGGTTTGAAGAATCTTGCAATTCCCACTCATTAGTTCGTTACTTAGAAACCTTTTCCCACACTATTGCGGTAATGCAAACACAAGAGGCCATTATTCAAGTTGCTCGTGAGTGTGCAATTGATTTAGCACGCGACGGAGTTGTTTATGCTGAAGTTCGCGGAGCGCCAGAGCTATTTACTGAACAAGGCTTAAGTATTGATCAGGTTGTTGAAGCAACAACAGAGGGTTACAAGCAGGGCATGGCAGAGGCAGCAAAAGAGGGAAAGATAATTAGAGTTGAATCACTTTTGTGTGGAATGCGCCAAGCAGGTAGATCACAAGAGGCGGCAGAGGCTGTAGTTAAGTATCGAGATAAAGGTGTGGTTGGTTTTGATATTGCAGGACCAGAAGATGGTTTTCCACCAACAAAACAATTAGAAACATTTGAGTACCTGCGCCGCGAAAACGCCCACTTCACGATTCATGCGGGCGAAGCATATGGCCTGCCATCTATTTGGGAGGCAATTCAAATTTGTGGCGCCGAGAGATTAGGTCATGGTGTTCGAATTATTGATGATATTGATTTCAGTGGCGCAACACCAAAGTTAGGAAGATTATCTTCATATGTGCGAGATCGACGCATTCCACTCGAGCTTTGCCCAACTTCAAATCTACAAACTGGAGCTGTAAAAACTTACAAAGACCATCCAATCGGCGTATTAGCTAAGTTAAGGTTTCGAATTACTTTAAATACAGATAACCGATTAATGAGCAACACCTCAATGTCTCATGAGATGACAGAATGCGTTAAGGCTTTTGATTGGAAGTTTGTTGATCTACAACGCGTGACAGTTAATGCGCTTAAGAGTTCATTTATTCCGTTTGAGGAACGTTTAGAAATTATTGAAAAAGTTGTGAAGCCAGAATATTTGGCTATTGCCGCAGAGTAGTTGTTAACTCTTTTTTAACAAGATCACATCGCAATTGGGCATCTGCCTTGCTGTTTGAAACTACCTCGATATAACACTTTAGTTTCGGCTCCGTACCACTTGGTCTAATAATGATTCTGATGCCATCGTTATAATAGAAACGCACACCAGGAGTCGGCATATTTTTAGATTTACTCAAATCCTCTACTGAGATTAATCCAGAGCCAGCAAGCTCTTTTGGAGGATTACTCATAACTTTATGAAGCAAAGCACCGATTATTGAAAGATCACTGACCCTAATTGATATCTGATCGGTTTTATGAAAACCGTATTCATCACCGATTAGATTCAAGTAATCGGTTAATGTAATTCCAGCATCCCGCAGCTCTCCAACAATTTGTGCAATTAATAAGCCAACACTTATCCCATCCTTATCATTTACCGATTTTGGATCAATGCAGTAACCAAGTGCCTCCTCATAACCAAAGGAGAGGTTTGCAACTTTAGATATCCATTTAAAACCAGTCAGAGTTTCATGAAACTCAATACCTGCTTTTTTCGCCATTTTGCTGAGCAATGAGGATGAAACTAAAGAATTTGCATAAGCACCGTTGTTTATCCGATCCTTCTCAATCAAATACTTACCAATAATGGCCCCGACCTCATCACCGCGCAGCATGCGCCAACCATGATCCGGATCATTAATTGCAATTGCGCACCGATCTGCATCTGGGTCATTGGCAATGATCAGATCTGCAGCTTCACGCTTTGCATATTCAATTGCCAGATCAAGCACACCAGACTCTTCTGGATTAGGAAATGGCGTGGTTGGAAAATTTGGATCTGGCTTTTCTTGCTCTCTAACAACAATTGGGTTGGCAAACCCTGCTGATTGAAAGACCCGCAAGAAAGTTTGCGCACCAACGCCATGCAAGGGCGTGTAAACAATCTTGAGTTGATTTGGCGTGTGACAAATACTTGCAACAGAATCAATGTAATCTGAAATAACCGAGGTCACAACTGTTTCATAGGTATCACTGCGCTTTGGCTTTAAATCTGCAATATTTATGCAGTTAGAGATCTCTGCATCAACTGGTGAAATGATTTGTGAACCGTGGTATCGAACGCCATTAATAACCCCACCCAAATAAACTTTATAACCATTATCAACTGCGGGATTATGAGATGCAGTGACCATAATCCCAACATCGGCTTTTAATTTGTTTACCGCAAAAGCTAAAACAGGTGTCGGCACTTCACTGGGAAACACATAGGTTTTAAATCCAGCACCGGCCAGAATTTCTGCAGAATCTTTAGCAAACTCTGCTGACCCGTGTCTTGCATCGCGAGCAATTACCACTGAATTCAAACCATGTTTTTTCATAAAGGCGGCAATGCCGGTTGCAGTTCTGCTGACCACGGCGCGGTTCATTCGCGAAGGGCCTGGGCCAACAGGACCACGTAATCCCGCTGTGCCGAATTCTAGAAAGCCATTAAATGAATCTTTTATTTTCTCAAAATCGTTTTTATCAAGCCATTGTTGTAATTGCGCCGCAGTTTTTGGATCTGGGTCATGCTTGATCCATTCACT
>CAITID010000121.1 GCA_903892335.1 uncultured Actinomycetes bacterium | reverse complement strand
CTGGTGTCGCTTCAGGTGAACCATCTGTCACAGTTAAGTAGGTAGGCTTACCCGCATGCTGCGGATGTCCACATTACTGCTGCGCACATTGCGCGATGATCCAGCTGATGCTGAGGTTGCATCCCACCGATTATTAGTTCGTGCCGGTTTCGTTCGCCGAATTGCAGCTGGAATTTATAGTTGGCTACCACTTGGTTATCGCACATACCGAAAGATTGAAAACATTGTTCGTGAAGAGATGGATGCTGCTGGCTTTCAAGAGGTTCACTTTCCGGCAATGTTGCCAAAGGAGCCTTATGAAGCAACTAATCGTTGGCAAGAGTACGGTCCAGATTTATTTAGATTAAAAGATCGCAAAGGAAATGATTTTCTCTTAGGCCCAACTCATGAAGAGATGTTTACCTTAATGGTCAAAGGCGAGTTCTCATCCTATAAAGATTTACCACTTTCTATTTATCAAATTCAAACTAAGTACCGAGATGAACCACGCCCGCGCAGTGGCATCATCAGGGGCCGTGAGTTTGTAATGAAAGATTCTTACTCATTTGATGTTGATGATGCTGGCCTTGAAGCCTCATACAACGCCCATCGTGCTGCCTACATTAAAACCTTTGATCGACTTGGACTTAAGTACAACATCGTCTCTGCCATGAGCGGTGCGATGGGTGGCTCTAAATCAGAGGAGTTCTTAGCACCATGTCCAACTGGTGAAGATACATATGTACTTTGTAATGATTGCGGTTATGCCGCAAATGTCGAGGCGATGACGACTGTTGTTAAAGCATTTACTGGCAAGGCAGCTGGTGCAATCGAAGTATTAGATACACCAAATACCCCAACAATTGACTCATTAGTTGAGGTTTTAAATTCAAAGTACAACGCAAATATCACCGCGTCAAATACCTTAAAAAATGTATTGCTAATGGCTGATGAAAAACCAATCTGCGTACTTGTGCCAGGAGATCGCGAAGTTGATTTAAAGCGGGTTGAAGCAAACCTTTCTGGTGTAACTGAGCTTCGCTTATTTGAAGATGCTGATTTTGCAAAACATCCAAAGTTTGTAAAAGGCTATATCGGCCCACAAAACGCTAAAGAGTTTGGCCTAAAACTTTATGCAGATCCACGAATTGTTGAGGGTTCAGATTGGGTAACAGGGGCTAATAAAAAAGACACACATGCTCGTTATGTTGTTTGCGGTCGTGACTTTAAAGTTGATCAATACATTGAAGCAGCTGAAGTTAAAGCCGGAGATGCTTGTCCAAAGTGTGCAAAAGCAGTTGTGATTGATCGCGCAATTGAGATTGGTCATATTTTTCAATTAGGTCGCAAGTATGCACAGGCACTTGGTCTTAGCGTTTTAGATAAAGAGGGTAAGCCACAAGTTGTAACTATGGGCTCTTATGGAATCGGTGTATCGCGGGCAGTAGCTGCAATTGCTGAGCAAACATATGATGAGATCGGACTTAACTGGCCAGCAGAGGTAGCTCCAGCTGATGTGCATATTGTTGCAACTGGCAAAGAAGATCTGCCATTTGAAACAGCTGAAAAAATTGCAACGCAGCTAGAGGAAATTGGCCTAACTGTTTTACTTGATGATCGCCGCGAGGCAAGTCCAGGTGTTAAGTTTAAAGATGCTGAGCTAATCGGTATTCCAAAGATAATTATTGTTGGCAAGGCACTAGCTGATGGCAAGGTTGAAGTTCGAGATCGCAAATCTGGTGATAAATCAGAGGTTGCAGTTGGTGATGTTGTAAAAGCTTTTCGTAAGTAACTGGTTTTAATGAGTATCGAAATAATTTTCTTCCTGGCAATCGCCTCTGGCTTTGCTGGCTTTGTTGATGCAATGGCAGGTGGCGGGGGATTAATTCAACTGCCCGCTTTAATTTTAGGGCTACCAAATAAAGAGCTGCCGCTAATTCTTGGAACCAACAAAGTGCCATCCGCCTTTGGCACAACAGCTGCAGCGCGTAATTACTTTAAAAATATTAAGCCAGATATTCCATTAACGCTAACGATGATGTTTCCAGCTTTTATCGGCTCTATTGGCGGTGCCTACTTTGCTGCTTCGGTGCCAAAGGAGTTTTTCAAACCATTCATAGTTTTCTTACTAATTGCAGTTGTTATCTACACCTGGCTAAAGCCTGATATTGGTTTAGCTGAAAAATTAAAGTTCACACATCGCAAGCGTCTATTTTTAGTAGCCTTAATTGGATTATTCATTGGTTTCTATGATGGCATCTTCGGCCCAGGAACTGGCACCTTCCTTGTTTTCTTTTTAGTCTCCGGCATTGGTTACGCTTTCTTAAAGGCCTCTGGAACTGCAAAGTTAGTAAATTTATCCACCAATATCGGCGCGATTTTAAGTTTTCAATTAACTGGGCATATCTGGTGGCAGTTAGGCTTAATAATGGCTGTTGCAAATGTAACTGGCGCCATTATTGGTTCAAAGCTGGCGATTAAGGGTGGCTCACCACTGGTTAGAAAAGTATTTTTAGTAGTAACAACTTTGCTAATTGCGCGCGTTGCTTGGGATACCTTTATAAGTTAGAATTTAGCCACAACGCTTTAAAAAAACTTAATATAGAGAAGAGAAAAAATGAGCAATAAAGAGCAGGTCGCAGCCGTGATCACACCGGCGATCCAGGCCCTAGGTTTTTACGTAGAAGATATTTCAATTACCGCTGCTGGCCGGCGCAGCATGCTTACTGTCATAGTCGATGGTGATACTCATTTATCACTTGATCAAGTAACAGTTGCCACAAAGGCGATCAGTGAGATTGTCGAAAATCTGCCAACTCTAGGAAATAACCCATTCACATTAGAGGTCACCTCACCTGGCTTAGATCGACCCCTTACTAAACCAAGACATTGGCGCAAAAATAAAGATCGCCTAATTAAAATTGTGTTAAATGATGGCAAAGAGGTCACCGGTCGTATTAAGGATTCAACGGAAGCTGATGTCACAGTTGATGAACAGAATGTAAAGTTTGCTGATATCAAGCGAGCAACACTTGAGATTGAATTTAAACAGGTTAACAAATGAGTGTTGATGTTGAAGCACTTAAAGCATTAGCAGCTGAGAAGAAACTGCCACTTGAGCGATTAATTAGCTCAATTGAAAATGAGGTAGCAGCTGCATACGCCGCGCTGCCAGAACATAAGCCGCATGGGCGTGCAGTTTTAAATCGCGAAACTGGTGAGCTATTAATTTATGTTCCAGTATTAGGACCAGATGGTGATCGCATCGATACCGTAACTGATAATCCTGATGGCTTTGCCAAGCTAGCCGATAAGACTGCGCGAAAAATAATTAAAGAGAAGATGCGTGAGGCGAAGGATCTTGAAGTTGTTACTGAGTTCAGTGGCAGTGTTGGTGATGTAATTTCTGGCGTCGTGCAACAAGGGCGAGATGCTGAGATTATTTATGTAAATCTTGGCCGGGTTGAAGGAAAGGTGCCGGCGGTTGAACAAATCAAAGGTGAGGTTTATAAACATGGTGATCGGATTAAATGTTTTGTAGTTGATGTTAAACAAGGTGAAAAAGGTCCAGAGGTAACACTTTCTAGATCACATCCAGCATTTGTAAAGATGTTATTTGCACTCGAATGTCCAGAGATAAAAGATCGCATCGTAGATATTGTCGGAATTGCCCGTGAGGCAGGGGCTCGAACAAAGTTATCGGTTCGAACACATCGAGCAGGTGTTAGTGCAAAGGGTGCGTTAATTGGGCCACAAGGTTCCCGCGCTCAAAATGTAATGAATGAATTAAATGGCGAGAAGATTGACATCATTGATTTCAGTGAAGATCCGGCAACCTATGTTGCTAATGCACTTGCACCTGCAAAGGTGACATCTGTTGAAATAGTAGATCTAGAAATGAAATCAGCAAAGGTAGTTGTTCCAGATTATCAATTATCACTTGCTATTGGTAAGGATGGCCAAAATGCCAGACTTGCAGCAAGGCTGACACAGTGGCGAATTGATATTCATCCAGATAATCCTGTTACGCAGATCAAGGCGCCGGCGGTAGAACAGCCGGAAGTTAGCGCTGATATTTCACCTGATCAAGGGGCCTAGGGTAAGGTTGCCAATGTTCAGCAAGAAGATCCCGCAGCGCAGTTGTATTGCTTGCCGGGATGTAGAAAATTGGACAGATTTAATTCGAACAGTTTTAGTCGATGATGTAGTTAAAGTCGACCAAGATCATCGAATGCCGGGCCGGGGAGCATGGCTTCACACCAGGTGTTATGAGATCGCAGTTGAACGAAGAGCTTTTTATCGGGCCTTTAATTTTGAAGGTCAGTTAAAGATGCAAGAGGTAAGTGATTACTTAAAAGGATTAAGTAATTAATTTAACTGTATGGAGTGATACGAGAATGAAACTTTAATGAGTACCTACAAATTATGAGCAGGGCAATTTAGGTTCGCATAAAAGTTTGCGAACCAAGACAGGAGATCAGTGTCAAAGGTTCGCGTTTACGAATTAGCAAAAGAGTTAGGGCTTGAAAGTAAAGAGCTACTAGCTAAATTACAAGAGGTCGGCGAGTTTGTCCGATCCGCATCATCAACAGTTGAAGCACCAGTGCTGCGTAAGTTGATGGATAAATTTCCTGAGTTAACGCCAAGTCAAGATGCACCTAAGGCTAAAAAAGCACCTGCGAAAAAAGCAGCAGCCAAGAAGGAAGCGGCTAAACCATTATCAGTTGAGGATCTGCCACTTGAGTTACAAGAGGCGGCTAAAAAACTCGTAGCAGAACAACCAAAAATTAATCCAGCAGTACCTGTCGTGCCAGTGACACCTGTTGCTCCAACTGCTGTGTCACCAACTTCACCGACATCAATGCCACGCCCACCACGTGCTGGTAATAATCCATTTTCTTCCGGTGCATCAATGCCACGTCCACCTGCAAGACCAATTCGTCCAGGTGAACAACGCTTAGCTCCAGGACAACGTCCACCTACACAAGGTGGTGCACGTGGACCAGGACAACGCGGTGATATGCAAGGTTCACGTCCAGGATCTGTTCGTCCAGGTTTTGCAGCACGTCCACAAAGTGGCGCACCAGGACAACGTCCAGGTGGTGCACCAGGTGCACGTCCGCAAGGTAATTCTCCTTATCGCTCCCCATCATCTACAACACCAGGAACTGGTTCACCATTTGCAGGTAAAGGTGGCGGTCGCCCACCACAACGCGGTGGCGCAGCAGGTGCTTTTGGTAAAGGTGGCAAGAGCAAAGGTAAAAATCATCGCAGTAAAAAAGAGCGTCGTGAAGAGTTTGAGAATTTACCAGCACCAACATTAGGTGGCGCCGTTGTTCCACGTGGTGATGGCAAAGCGGTTATTCGTATGCGCCGTGGTGCCACACTTATGGATTTCGCCGAGAAGATTAAGGCAGATCCAGCTGCATTAGTTTCAGCGCTATTTCATTTAGGTGAGATGGTTACGGCAACTCAATCAGTTGATGAAGATACCTTTGCAATTTTAGGATCTGAACTTGGTTTCATTATTCAAATCGTCTCACCAGAGGATGAGGATCGTGAATTACTACAAGAATTTGATATTGATTTAGAGCAAGAGTTAGCGCAAATTGATCCAGAGGATCTAGTTGTGCGCTCGCCAATTGTTACGGTAATGGGCCATGTTGATCACGGTAAGACTCGCTTACTTGATGCGATTCGCTCAACTGAAGTTGTTAAATCTGAAGCCGGTGGAATTACGCAGCACATTGGTGCCTATCAAATTCACCACGAACATGATGGCAATACCCGCGCCGTTACCTTTATTGATACACCAGGCCACGAAGCATTTACCGCTATGCGTGCTCGTGGTGCCAAGGTGACAGATATTGCTGTGCTAGTTGTTGCCGCCGATGATGGCGTAATGCCACAAACAATTGAGGCCCTAAACCACGCCCAAGCTGCTGATGTGCCAATTGTGGTTGCAGTTAACAAAGTGGATAAAGAGGGTGCAAACCCAGATAAGGTCCGCCAACAATTAACTGAATACAACTTAATTGCCGAGGAGTACGGCGGACAAACTATGTTCGTAAATGTTTCAGCATTATCTGGTGCTGGCATCGATAAGTTACTTGAAGCAATTTTACTTACCGCAGATGCGGCAATTGATCTTCGCGCAATCGCAGATGATGTAGCGCGCGGTGTTGCCATTGAAGCAAATCTTGATAAGGGCCGTGGTCCAGTTGCAACAGTTTTGGTGCAACGCGGAACATTACATGTTGGAGATGCCATTGTTGCCGGCGGTGCATATGGTCGAGTTCGTGCGATGTTAGATGAGCATGGTGAGACCGTTGAAGAAGCTGGTCCATCTCGCCCAGTACAAGTACTTGGCTTTACTTCAGTGCCAGGTGCTGGTGACACATTTATGGTGGCAGAAGATGATCGAACTGCAAGACAAATTGCAGAAAAGCGTCAGCTGGCCCAACGAAATGCCTCACTTGCTAAGGCACGTAAGAAGGTTTCACTTGAAGATTTCCTAGAACAATCAAAGGTAAGTACTTTGAACTTGATTCTAAAGGGAGATGTATCTGGTTCGGTAGAAGCATTAGAAGATGCGTTAGTACAACTAGATGTTGGAACTGATGTTGATCTTCGTGTTATTCACCGTGGGGTAGGTGCAATTACTAAGAACGATGTAACTCTTGCATCTGCATCAACTGCGGTAATTATTGGCTTTAACGTTAAGCCAGAGCCACAAACTGCAACCTTTGCTGATCATGAGGGTGTGGATATTAAGTTCTACACCGTTATCTACAAAGCAATTGAAGATATCGAAGCATCACTTAAGGGACTTCTCAAGCCAGAGTTTGAAGAAGCAGTACTTGGTAATGCTGAAGTTAGAGATATCTTTAAATCAAGCAAGGTTGGAAATATTGCTGGATGTCTGGTCTCTGACGGAATTATTCGCCGTAACGCAAAGGCTAGAACATTGCGTGCTGGTGTAGTAATTGGTGAGAACCTAACTATCGATTCACTTCGTAGATTCAAAGATGATGCCACTGAAGTTCGCGATGGATTTGAGTGTGGTATCGGACTTGGTTCATTTAAAGATCTACAAGTTGGCGATGTAATTCAGGTTTATGAGATCCGCGAGAAAAAACGGGCATAAGTAATGGCAAGTAAGCGGGCATTAAAGGTTGCTGATCGGATTAAAGAGCTGATCGCAACCACAATCGAGACGCGGATTAAAGATCCGCGGCTAGGTTTTGTCACGATTACAGATGTGCGCGTTACTGGAGATCTACAACAAGCGGCAATCTTTTACACCGTACTTGGCGATATCCAAGCACACGAAGCAACTGCTGCTGCACTAAATAGTGCAAAGGGAATGTTGCGCTCTGAAGTTGGCCGAGCCCTTGGAATAAGAATTACACCAACTCTTGAATTCTTCCTCGATGGACTTGAGGATTCAGCAAAAGAAATGAATGATTTAATTGATCAAATGCACAAAGCCGATGCAGAGTTAGCAAAGCTTCGTGCAGGGGCTAAACCAATTCTTGAAGATCCATACAAAAAACAAGATTAAATATTTAAATGGATGGCTTTTTACTAGTTAATAAAGCAGGGGCTATGACTAGCCATGATGTTGTTGCAATGGCGCGCAAGCGATTAAATACAAAACGTGTTGGCCATGCTGGAACCCTAGATCCAATGGCAACTGGTGTTTTAGTCTTAGGAGTTGGCATAGCAACAAAACTTTTGCAATACATAACAGATGGCAAAAAGGGTTATCAAGCGGTTATCTCATTGGGCAAAGCCACACACACCGATGATAAAGAAGGTGATGTTATATCCAGTGCGGATACCTCAAAGACAAGTGATGAACAGATT
>CAITID010000120.1 GCA_903892335.1 uncultured Actinomycetes bacterium | reverse complement strand
TCAAAAATATTTGGACAAGCAGCCTCTTGGCATACTGTGTGTAATCCTTCAGTTGAAACAAGAGATCTTAATTTTGTGTACTCCGGACCCATAACAGCTTTAGTTTTTATCCACTCAGGCTTTCGCTCGATCGGAGTTTGTACATTGCGTGCTTCGATTCGAAGCAATTTACGACCTTCTGGCGCCAAACTCATTGGCAAACCTTATCTAGGGCGATCAAAATATGCTTTTCAATAATTGGCTGAACCTCAGAAATACTAATTGCTGCGCCCATTTCCTTTGATATGGAGGTAACGGATGCATCTGTGATCCCACAAGGAATTATCTGATCATAGGCGCTCAAATCTGGATTAACATTTATTGCAAAACCGTGAGTAGTTACACCTTTTGCTACGCGAATACCGATCGCTGCAACCTTGCGATCTCCATCTTTATCTCGAGCCCAAACACCAGAACGCTCACAAAAACGCTCAGTTTTAAACCCGATTTCAGAACAAGCATCAATTAGTGCGTTCTCTATTTCGCGAACAAATCCAACAACATCAGTTGGGTTTTTCAATTTAACTATTGGGTAACCTACCAATTGACCAATTCCGTGCCAAGTTATTTTTCCACCGCGATCGACATCAATTACTGGTGTTTTATCTGTTGGCCGATCAGAATCTAATGTTCTGCGTCCAGCGGTATACACAGATGGATGTTGCAACAAAAACAAGGTGTTATTTTCTTTGCCCGAGATTACAAGCTCTGCGAAATCTTTTTGCATTTGCCATGTGGATTCATAATCAACTACACCCAAATCACTTACTTGAATCTGGTTCTTTGTGATTACGGCCATGTAGCCAAGCCTAATTGGCAATCCATTTTTTCGCTAAACAAAGGCTTTTTCTAATAGTAAACACCTGTTCTCGCCGCCAAACCAACTTCGCACTGGTAGATTCCGCCTAGGTAAAACTGTCAGTAAAACTAACATTGAGAGGCTACAACTGAGAATGAAGAAAGCCATTAAGCCAGGTACTCAAAAAATAAAGGGCCGTAAACCCCTTTGGATAGCAGTAGTAGCGATAATTAGTTGGTTAGCAATCTCCTCGGTAGCTGGACCAACCTTTGGAAAATTAAGTACGGTTCAAGAAAATGATAACGCTGCATTTTTACCAGATAACGCCGAATCAACCCTGGCAAGTAAAGTAACTGTTAAATTCAATGATAGCTCAAATGATCAAATCCCTACTTTATTAGTATTTCTAGGTGATGTTGATCCAAAGAAGAATCCAGCCAAATTAATTGAAATCCAAAATTATTTAGATAAATTGGGCGAGAAAATATTGCCAGAATCCGGCAAGCCAATTAGTTCTTACATAGTTCCAGGATTTCCGATTCAAGCGATTCCATCAGAGGATGGGAAAGCAGCACTTGCCAATATCGCTCTGGATTCCAAAATTGGCGAAGAGAATATTGAAGAGAAACCAACTTTGCCTATCCTTATCGAATTCATTCGCGAGGATTTGAAAGAAAACTTTGAAGCAAAGAGTCTGACAACCCATGTGACTGGATTTGGTGGAATTTTTGCTGACCTATTCAGTGCCTTTGGTTCAATTGATACAACATTGCTTTTAACAACATTGATAGTTGTATCGATCATTTTGATTGTTGTTTATCGCTCGCCGTTGCTGTGGATTCTGCCGTTGTTTACTGCAGTTACTGCACTGTCTTTGGCTGGAACTGTGGTTTATTTCTTGGCAAAGGCAGGAACGATTGACTTAAATGGACAGTCGCAGGGAATTCTTTCTGTATTGGTACTAGGCGCTGCAACTGACTATGCCTTGCTGTTAATTGCCAGGTATCGCGAAGAATTGCATCATCATGAATCAAGATATGACGCAATGAAAATTGCTTTGCGTGGCGTTGTTGAACCAATTCTGGCTTCAGGATCAACTGTTATTGCTGGTCTTTTAGTTCTTTTGTTAAGTCAATTATCTGGTAACAGAGGCTTGGGTCCAGTAGGTGCAATTGGAATTGCAGCAGCAATGATCACTGTTCTTACATTTTTACCAGCCCTACTTGTAGTTTTTGGTCGCTGGATTTTTTGGCCGAAAGTTCCACGCTTTGATGATGTTGATGAACAATTAGGTGGTACCTGGGCAAAAATTGGTGCTGTTGTCGAAAAGAATCCAAAGCGAATTTGGATTTCAACTGCGCTTCTACTCACCATCTTTGCAGGCTTCTCTTTCACTCTTAAGGCAGATGGTTTAGCCAATACGGAGGCTTTTACATCTAGAACTGATTCTGTAATTGGACTTGAAAAACTAGGGGAGCATTTCCCAAGTGGTGAAGGATCTCCGGTTGAGATAGTTGTAAAAGAAAATGATGTTGCCGCTGCGACTACAGCTCTCTTGAGCGTTTCTAATGTGGCATTTGTTGAACCAATAGTCGCTGGCCAAAAGATTCCTGGCCAACCTATTCCGCCAATCAAAGTAGTTGAAGGCAAAGTCTTATTGAACGCTACTTTAAAAGTTGCACCGGACTCAGTTGAAGCCAGAAATACAATTCCATTGATTCGAAATGCAGTCAAAGAGGTCGATAAAGATATTTTGGTCGGTGGCGGAACAGCAGTCCAATATGACACCGATTTGGCGTCTCGCCATGACAATCGATTGATCATTCCAATTGTGTTGTTGATTATTGGAATCATCCTAGGTTTGTTACTGCGAAGCATTTTGGCAGCTGGCATTCTCTTACTAACGGTTGTGCTTTCATTCATGGCTACCCTTGGAGTTTGCCAACTTGTATTTGAGCACGTATTTGGTTTTGCTGGAGCAGACGCCTCATTCCCACTATTTGCATTCATTTTCTTGGTTGCATTAGGTATTGATTACAACATCTTCCTGATGACCCGAGTCCGTGAAGAATCGATGAAGATCGGTACGCGAAAAGGTGTTATCAAGGGCTTAACAGTTACTGGTGGCGTAATTACATCGGCTGGAATTGTTTTGGCCGCTACCTTTGCAGTTCTTGGTGTCTTGCCTTTGGTATTCCTGGCCCAACTTGGCTTTGCTGTTGCCTTTGGAGTTCTACTGGACACAATTATTGTTCGATCCTTGTTGGTTCCAGCACTGGTTCACGTAATTGGACCAAAGATCTGGTGGCCTTCAAAGCTGCAATATGAAGATAAGAAGTAGGATCTAAATATGGCTCCCCGCGTTGGTATCGCAGGATACGGATTAGCGGGGAAATATTTTCACGCACCCTTACTAGTAGGTGCAGGCTTTGAGGTTGCATCGATTTTAACCAGAAATGAACAAAGAATTCTGGATGCAAAAAGAGATTTTCCAAATGCGCAAGTATGTAATTCTTTAGAAGAGTTACTCAAATCCAAGATTGATTTATTAGTTGTTGCATCTGCAAATAACGCTCATGCCGAGCAAGCAATTGCTGGATTGCAATCTGGTATTCCAACAGTTGTCGATAAGCCAATGGGGCGAACTTTGGCTGAGACGCAATCAATAATTGATGTTTCTAAATCAACTAGTGTTGCAGTTACTACATACTTTAATCGTAAATATGACAGCGATGCGCTGACGATTAAGAAAATAATTAAAGAGGGAACTCTTGGAAATATATTTAGATTAGATTCACGTTTTGAACGATTTCGCCCCGAGTTAACACCAGGTTCATGGCGCGAGCAATCATCCGCCGAAGATGGTGGCGGAAATTTATTAGATCTTCAACCTCACCTCGTATCGACAGCGCTAGATTGGTTTGGTCCAGCAACATTAATTGCTTCCTCGGTTCGCTCAATTCGCGGCGCCGCCGATGACGATATTTCTCTTCTGCTAAAGCATGAAAGTGGCGTTGACTCTTATCTTTCAGCAAGTGCGATCAATGGCGCTCCCGGCCCAAGAATTCGATTAACTGGGGATAAGGGCTCTCTAGTAATAACAGATTTAGATCCGCAGGAAAATATGTTAAAGAGTGGATTGATTCCAGTTAATGGTCGATGGGAGCAAGGCGCTAAGAGCTCTGCTTACATTCAACTAGGAGATAAACAAGTGAATTATCCCTGCGAAGATGGAAACTATGCGCAGTTTTATACTTTAGTTAAAGTTGCATTAGCTGGCGGTGTGTGGCCTGTCTCAACTTCAGAAGCACTTGCCGTTGCAACAATCATCGATGCGGCTCGTGCCAACTCTTTCAGATAGATGAGATTTGACTGCGTTGTAATTGGTGCGGGGCTAGCCGGAATTGTTGCTGCAAGGGATCTAGAGGATTCTGGCAAAAGTGTTTTACTAATTGAAGCCAGCGATGATGTGGGCGGTCGAGTGCGAAGTGATCATGTTGACGGATTTATCTTAGATCGTGGTTTCCAAGTAATTAATCCAAGGTATCCGCAAGTAAAACGCACTAATCTAATTAAAGATTTAGATTTTAGAGTGATTACACCAAAAGTAAAACTAGCCGATATAGATATGTATGTTGGTTTAACACCGTCTAGTTTCAGCAAAGAGATCGGATCCATTACCGAGAAAACTAGATTTCTCAGATTCATTGCTAGTACTGCGCCTTCAAATTCAGATGCCTTTGCTGATTACACGAGGCATTTTCCGGTTTTATACAAGAAAGTCTTAAAACCCTTTTTGACTGGAGTATTTTTAAATGATCCTGAGGAGATCGCTGCAGATGTTGTTCATGAAATTTTGAGATCATTTGTTAAATCTTTACCTGGGGTACCGGCAAATGGAGTTGGCGAATTTAGTAAAGTATTGGCAAATCCGTTAAAAAATGTATTGCTAAATGAAAAAGTAATATCAATTCAGGGCAATTTGGTTACGACTACCAACGCAAGTTATCACGGAGAATTCATCGTAGTAGCCACTGATGGCAAGAATGCACAGAACTTAATCCCAAAGAGTTCAGCATGCAAAATGTTATCTAGCTACACCTATTACTTTGTAGTTGATGATCATCCTGATCTGCGTAAACATCTTCATATTTCAACATATTCAAGAGCAGTAAATGCAATTGTGATATCTAAAATTTCTCGAAATTACGCACCAGAAGGAAAGCATTTAATCTCTGTAACATCTTTGAGCCCGCTTAGCAAAGCGGAGTTCTGCCATGAAGCAAGCAATTTACTGGGTATACCAAGTACAAAAATGGAATACATAAAGCACTATGAAATCATCAACTCTTTGCCATTTCATGGTCCTGGCCGGCGCCGAAATGAGAATCTATTAATTGGTGAAAACACTTATGTAATTGGAGATCATATGGCTTTGCCATCCCAGGATGGTGCGATGAGAACTGGCGCACAAGTTGCGCAGATAATTAATCGACTAAAGCGATGAGCGCATTAGAAACATGCGGGTAATCAAATTCAAATCCAGCCTCTGTTAACACCTTCGGCATAACTTTTTTTGATCCTA
>CAITID010000119.1 GCA_903892335.1 uncultured Actinomycetes bacterium | reverse complement strand
GGCCAGAATGTTAAGAGCGCGCAAGGTGAAATTGAGCGACTTGCATCATCAATTACTGAAGCTACAAGTCAGCGCACCTCTGATGAGCGAGATTTAGCTGCAGCAATTTCACAATTTGAATCACAAAGTGAGCCGCGTGAGCCAGATTTAACCCACCTTGAAGATTTACGAACAAAGGTTTCAAATGCACGCTCTAAAGAGGTTGAATCTAGATTGCATTTGCGTACAGTTGAAGAGCGAATAACTGCGATCTCACAACGCGCACAATCTTTAGAAGATGCAGCACAAAGTGAGCGGGATTCAGCAAGCAAAGCGGTCTCTCGAAGAGATGCGCGCGCAAAGGCGGCAATTACTGCCCAACAAATTGCAGATGCTGCGTATGAGGCGTTAATTCAAATTGAATCATCTATCTTAAGAGCAGGCGCTGAACGTGAGCGATTAGAGCAAGCTAGAGCCGAGCGCGAGGGTGAAATATTAAGCATCCGCGGCAGCAGTCGAGAGTTAGCAACTGAACTTGAGCGATTAACTTCAAGTGTCCATAAAGATGAGATAGCTCGCGCAGAACAGCGACTTCGCATTGAACAATTAGAGATTAAAACTGTAGAGGAGCTAGGCGTTGATGTGGCCACTCTGGTCTCTGAGTACGGACCAAGTAATGATGTGCCAACATTTATTGAAAATGAAGAGGGCGAGTTTGTACCGGGTGAGTTAATTCCATACCGTCGAGACCAACAAGAGAAGCGATTAGCGCAAGCAGAGCGTTCCTTGACCCTGCTCGGCAAGATTAATCCATTAGCACTCGAAGAGTACTCATCATTAGAAGAGCGCCTGCGTTACTTAGCTGAGCAGTTAGAGGATTTGAAAAAGACGAAACGAGATTTACTTGAGATTATCAAAGAGGTTGATGATCGAGTGCAGCAGATATTTACCCAAGCCTATGAAGATACCGCCCGTGAGTTCGAATTAGTTTTTGCAAGATTATTCCCAGGTGGAGATGGTCGATTAATTTTGACTAATCCATCGGATATGTTGACATCTGGAGTTGATGTTGAAGCACGGCCACCTGGAAAGCGAGTAAAGCGATTATCACTTCTATCAGGTGGTGAGCGATCATTAGTAGCTGTTGCCTTATTAATTGCAATATTCAAAGCCAGACCTTCACCTTTTTATGTAATGGATGAGGTTGAAGCAGCGCTAGATGATACAAACTTGGGCAGATTACTTGGCGTCTTTGAAGAGCTGCGAGAGAAATCTCAATTAATTGTAATTACGCACCAAAAGCGAACGATGGAGATTGCCGACGCCCTTTACGGAGTAACCATGCGCGGTGATGGCGTATCAGAGGTTATCTCCCAACGTATTCGCGAAGTTGATGCAGTCTCTTAAAGTTTTATAGATGAGTTTATTTAAGCGATTATTTAGCGCAGTTAAAAGTGGAACTACTTCTCAGGCAGATTGGGATGAAATCCGGAGCAATTTAATTGACTCAGATCTGGGCGTTAAATTAGTTGATGAAGTAATAGCTATTGCCAAGGACAGCAAGCCATATGATGCCCAGCGTGCTATCTCGGCACAAATCAGTAGTTGGCTAAGCACAAAGTCTAGAGAGATTGCTGCGCCATCTGATGGCTTGGCTCCAATTTTATTAGTTGGTGTAAATGGAGTTGGTAAAACAACAACGTGCGCAAAAATAGCAAATTTATTACAAAAAAATGATTACAAAGTAATGTTGGCAGCAGCAGATACCTTTCGCGCCGCAGCAGTTGATCAACTGCAAAGCTGGGGAGATCGCTTAAACATTGAGGTGGTTTCTGGTAAGCCAAATAGTGATCCAGCCTCAGTTGTATTTGAGGCCACAAGTGCTGCAATTACAGCAAAGTGTGATTACTTAATTATTGATACCGCAGGAAGATTACATACTAAGCAGGGCTTAATGGATGAGCTGGGTAAAGTGATTCGAGTGGTCCAGAAACAACAGCCGGTTAAAGAGATTTTGTTAGTAATTGATGCGACAACTGGTCAAAATGGAATCAAGCAGGCACTTACATATATCGAAGCGGTAGATGTGACTGGTTTTATCATTACTAAATTAGATGGCACCGCCAAGGGCGCCATTGCTTTGGCGATTGAGCGGGCCAGTGGATTGCCCATTAAATTTATTGGAGTTGGCGAGCAGGTAACGGATCTACAGCCATTTGATCCCGAGAAGTTCATCAAATCACTTTTTACGTAACAAGAAGTTAACAAAGCTGGGCCTTTTGTCACCTGATCGAAATCATTTACGTCAGGGGATGTAACCCACTACAGCCAAAATTTGGGCTATCTCAATGAGGAGAAATTCCTAAAAATTGGATTAGGTGGATATTTCATGACAGAGGTAGTTTTAAATACCGGCGATACTGCCTGGGTATTAGCAAGTAGCGCATTAGTTTTATTAATGACGCCAGGTTTAGCACTTTTCTACGGCGGCATGGTCCGAGCAAAGAGTGTTTTAAATATGATGATGATGTCCCTTGTTACCATCGGAGTAGTCAGCGTGCTTTGGGTAATTTATGGATTTAAATTAGCTTTTGGATACGAAGCAAACTCACAATGGTATGGCGCAATATCATTTTCTGGGTTGGGATCATCCGTTAATGAGCTAACAAATAATGGCGGGATTTATCCGATTCCATTATTGGCATTTGCAGCTTTTCAATTAATGTTTGCTGTAATCACTCCAGCATTAATATCAGGTGCAATTGCAGACCGAGCTAAGTTCACGGCTTGGGCGGTATTTGTTGCAGTTTGGTCAACCTTGGTTTACTTCCCAGTTGCACACTGGGTATTTGCATTTGGTAACAAGGTAGGCGATACCGTAACTGGCGCAGGATTCTTAGCAGCCAGAGGTGTGCAAGATTTTGC
>CAITID010000118.1 GCA_903892335.1 uncultured Actinomycetes bacterium | reverse complement strand
TGTGAAAGATTAGGTCTTAGGTTAGAAGCTTCTCATACCGAGGATGATTTCTTTAAGGGTGAGTGGACGAGCACCTGGATCTTTGCAATTCTCAAACGAGAGTGGCAATCTTTAAGTTAGGCTAACCTCATGTCCAAAGTTCTAGCATCACTGCCAGTTGGCGAAAAGGTTGGCATCGCATTTAGCGGTGGCCTAGATACCTCAGTTGCAGTTGCTTGGATGAAGGCAAAGGGTGCAACACCTTGCACATACACCGCAGATCTTGGTCAATATGATGAAACAAATATTGCTGGCGTGCCAGATCGTGCCAAAGAGTATGGCGCGCAGATTGCTCGCTTAGTTGATTGCAAGAGTGCATTAGTTGAAGAGGGCTTAGCTGCAATTGCCTGCGGTGCCTTTCATATTAGAAGTGGTGGCAAGCAGTACTTCAACACAACACCATTAGGCAGAGCGGTAACTGGCACATTACTAGTTCGTGCAATGCTCAAAGACAACGTTTTGATTTGGGGAGATGGCTCTACCTATAAAGGTAATGACATCGAACGGTTTTATCGTTACGGACTTCTTGCTAATCCAAAGCTAAAGATTTATAAGCCATGGCTTGATGAGGCATTTGTTGCCGAACTTGGTGGCCGCAAAGAGATGTCGCAGTGGCTAAAGGATCACAACCTGCCTTACCGCGACAGTGCTTTGAAGGCGTACTCAACTGATGCCAATATTTTAGGTGCAACACATGAGGCAAAAAAACTAGAGGAGCTAGATTCTTCAATTGAATTAGTAGAGCCAATTATGGGAGTTAAGTTTTGGGATGCATCAGTAAAGATTGATAGTGAGGATGTAAAGATTGAGTTCTCGCAAGGGCGCCCAGTTGCTGTTAACGGCAAATCCTTTAAAGACCCAGTTGAGTTAATTAAAGAAGTAAATTCAATTGGTGGTCGCCATGGAATTGGTATGTCAGATCAAATTGAAAACCGAATCATTGAAGCAAAGAGCCGTGGCATCTATGAAGCACCTGGTATGGCGCTTTTATTTATTGCATATGAAAGATTAGTCAGTGCCATACATAACGAAGACACCATCGCTAATTACCATGCAGAGGGTCGCCGCTTAGGTCGCCTGCTCTATGAAGGTCGCTGGTTTGATCCACAAGCATTAATGCTTCGCGAATCATTAACAAGATGGGTGGCATCTGCAATTACAGGAGCTGTCACAATTCGCTTGCGCCGCGGTGATGATTTCTCAATTATTAATACAACAGGACCTGCGCTTTCTTACTCACCTGAAAAGTTATCAATGGAGCGAACAGAAGATGCTGCCTTTGGACCAAGTGATCGAATTGGTCAATTAACAATGCGAAACTTAGATATTGCTGATACTCGGGCAAAGTTAGATTTATACGCCGCGCAAGGCCAATTAGGTGGCAGTGATTTTGATCTGATTAAGGAGATCGAGAAGTAATAGCTGCACCTAAGCCTTTTATGAAAAGCCGTAAATCTCTCCTATGATCTGTGGGTGCTTAAAGCAAATAGATTAGTTATTGCATCGGGACTGCTCTATTTAATTCTGGCCCTTGGTCATATTCCAGTAGATATTTTTCCTTACGGATTTGATAAAAACGCACCTGTTCACTTTGTCTTTTTGATGATTATTGCTATCGCCTATGCGGTTTACATGATTTTGCGCCATAACAGATTTGAACTTCCACTTAAAGTAATTTTCTTGGTCTGGGGATTAGTTCTTGCCGTCCTGGCCTCTACGCTCAGCGCACCAGATCTAATTGGATCACTGACTGGTGATTCAGGCCGGTATACCGGTGCGATTTCATTATTTTGCCTAATTATCATTGCGATTTACCACTCCCAATTTTCACTATCGCAGATCCACAAACTAGCTCAAATATATGTAACTACAATTTTTATTGTCTCAGTGATTGGATTGCTGCAGCACTACAAGGTAATTGATATGCCAGGAGATGTTGGCGTAACAGGCACCCTAGGAAATCTTGATTTCTTCGGTGCATATGTCGGAACTGGCTTCGCCCTATTTGTGTATTTGATGCCAACTGTGCCACGGCCGCGCAAAATACTCTTTACCTTTTTTATATTAGTAAACCTTTATGCAGTTTATTTGGCAGGTCCGCTTCAATCATATGTTGATATTGCCATTATTTTAGTTGCAGTATTAATTTATAGATTCAGGTCATATATACCAAGATATAACTTAACATTAAATTCCAAAACATTCTTCGGCACCCTGGGCATAGTTATCTGGCTTGAGGTAATTTTCTTGATGCCTTTTCTTGGCTCATTTATTCCAGTTCTTGGAAATGATATCCAGGTACAAATTCGTGGGCAGTTTTGGTTAGCTGCTACCAGGCAATTTTTCTCTTCACCTTTAACAGGTGTTGGGCCAGATCATTATGGAAGTTATTACGAGCAGTACCGAACTATTTTATCGGTTCAAAATAATCCAACACTTTTAGCAAATGATGCACATGCAGCCCCTGCACAAACACTTGCCACCTTAGGCATTCTTGGCATCATTGCATTTGTTTTATTACTAGCACTTTTAATCCGGGCATTTTGTATTTTGCATGAGCGCGATCAAAAGAATCGTTTGCAATATGGAGCAATTGGCATCTACCTATTTGTATTCACAACCAATGCCGCGATCAGTCCAATCACTTTGCCACACAAGTATTTATTCTGGGCATTGGCCGGATTTATTATTGGACAGGCTTATCGAGGCGTAGCTATAAAACCAAACCTTCGCTATAAAGTTATTAGTGCTGCTTTAATTCCTGCGTTAATTCTGCCAACAATCTATGTTCTAGTGAACTTCATTCCAGCACAGTTAGATTATCTGCGCGCTACCGATAAATCTGTCAAAGAGCCAACTGCCAGAACGCAAATCAAATACAACAACTTCTTGCCTTGCATTATTTACTATCCAAGCATTGCATCAATGGTTAGTAAAAATGGCGAGAAGGATCTAATTATCTTCTCGCAGGATCAGATAAAGGGCAATCCAAATTGTGTGGAAGCTTGGGTTACTTTGGCAAAGATTGCATATAACCAAGGTGATCTACCAGTTATGAAAACAATAATTTATGAGTTAATTGAGATTGCTCCAAGTAGGCAACAGGTAATCAATTTCGCTGCCCTTTATGCAAATAAGGCCGGAGATGATTTCTTAGATGATCTGGTGGATAAGCAGTTAATGAAACTAAACCCTGGCTTAATCGTCGTTGAGTAATTTACCTCGGTTAAATCTAGGCGGTATATTAAAGCCATGTTTTTGAAGAATCTAAGATATCAATTAGCAGATCGCATCATTGGACTTTTCAATGATGATCGGGCATTTGTTAAGTTATTTTCACGTCTTGGATTCCTAGCCCTACTTGCTGGAATCATTATTGTGGTTGCGCCAACATCGGCAACGGAGAATTCACCAGATCAAACATCAGAGGTAGTAGCCCCACAAGAGACCCAAACGGCAACTGTTGATTCAACTACTGCAACTCCTGAAGCCACTACATCAGCTGCACCTGTTGACACATCAACTATTGGTGAAACGCTGACGGTAATCTCAATTAAAGAGAGCACCACCGCACTTGCTACTCAGCCAAAATTTATTATTAAGGCACCAGCAACATTAACTATTGATCCAAGAGCTATGACTAAGTACTTGCCGCAACTGAGCATCAGTGGATCTGAATATGTGCTTGCTTGCATTACCGGTGCAAATGTTAATCTCGATATTGCAGGTAAGCGCCAAACCTCCGATGTTGTAGCAAATGGTTCGATAATTGTTGGCGATCAATCATCAACCTTGTTTGTATCGGGTAAAACAAATGATGTTGCAAATTTAATCAATTCTGAGGGTGGCTTGATGGCTTTTTCTACTGCCGGGGGATTGGCTGATCGCTCGATTGTTATTGAACTAGTCGCCATGAGCAATCCCGGAGTGAAGCGAACATTCTGTGATTTTGCTAAGAGCTCTACCACCATAGCCTTCCGATCAATGGGGCTTGAAATGAGCACCAACAAGAGTGGAATAAATCTTAAATAGGTGGTTTTGAAATGAGCCTGCTTGAAAGGGATTCGGATTTCAGGCTAAAGTGCGCTCTAGACTTTTATTCCAGTTAAGGCGAGAGGAGCGATCTTGGGCAGAAATCTAAACTCACCCTTAAGTGGTCGCGTGGATTCTGGCTTTGGTGGATCAGGAAAATTTAAACACAAAATTATTTTTGGAACAGCAATTCTTACTGCAATTCCATTAGTGCTATCAACTTTTGCGGCAAGTGTGACTGTTGGAACTGGCTCACTTGAATTTGGTCAAGGTTCACAACAAGCAACTGCGTGTGATCAAAAAATTTATGTGGCCCTTGGTGAAGAGTGGCATGGCGCCCCAACACCACAAGATTCATCTGCTGGATTTTTTAGAGTACGAACTGTCACAGTTTCAAACTTAGATTTAGCCTCTTGTGCTGGCAAAAAACTTCGAATCAGATTAATTGATGGCGCATCTTCTGAAATTACAATTGGTTCTGCTCCTGAAGCAAAGGTTTTACAAGTATCAATTCCTTCTTCTGTTCCAGTTTCTAATCTGAGTGATTCATCAGCTCTTGGTTTGTCATACTTAACTGGAATTGGTGGCCTAATCTCAGGTCCACTATTAGCTAATGTTGCAGTCTCAGTTTCTGGTACCTCTGTTTACGATGGAACCGTCCTGAGCGCACAAAATGGTGATGTCACCTTCTATATAGATCCAGCAAAGACAACAGTCAATATTGATGGCCAAACAGTGCGCCGGACCACGGTGGAGACCATTGATAACCCAGGTGCCAGTGCTCAGATTCCGCAGCCCACCCCATCTGCGACCCCGACTTCATCGGCTAGCCCAACGGCTTGATTCCAATAATCCAATAAGTTAATATCCAACCACCAGAAAAGCTAAGGAATCCAAATGCTAATTGATTTTGAAGGTTCATCTACAAATACAACAGCGCGTAAAAACAAAACTTCAATTCGTGGCTTAGTTGCTTTAGCTGGATTTGCAGCTGTTGCAGTCCTTGGTTCAACATTTGCTGCAAACATCACTCTTAACTCTGGTGCAATAGAATTCGGTCAAGGCGTTGCAGTTGCAACTGCTTGCGATACCGATGGAATCGTTGCCACACCGCGTTCAGTATTCGCTAATGCTTCAAGTGCCGGTCAATTTAACCTTGCCTCAATTTCCTTTACTGGAATTGCAGATTCATGTACTGGAAAGCTTTTCACTGTTAACGCCTATGGTGACACCTCAGCTACGCCGCTGAATATTGCAACCAGTGGTGCGACCTCATACAACGTTGCAACATTCGTTCTATCTGCAACGATGGGTCAAAGTTCAAGTTACATCTCAACTGGTTCAGTAAACGTAGCAGCCTCAAATGCTGATACCGCTGAAATCGGTTTCCGCGGAACCCAGGCATCCTCTGGTGCGGTCTTTAAAATTACTGTCCAGACCAGTAATTAAATTTCTTTTCACCCGCAATCTCACCTATTTTCTTGACCCCAAGAGGGCTACCCCCTAGATTAAGCCTGTTGGAATAGACAGTAAGTTCACTCTCAAATTGGGTTTGAACTGGAGTAGAAAAGAAATCAATAAATGGAGATCTTAAAGTTTGATAACGCGCCACAAAAATCTGTGCGCAAAAATAAAAGCTCTGTGCGGGGCCTAGTAGCAGTAGCTGGTTTTGCAGCTGTTGCAGTTCTTGGTTCAACACTTGCTGCAAACATCACCCTTAACTCGGGTGCAATTGAATTCGGTCAAGGCGTTGCAGTTGCAACTGCTTGTGACAGCGATGGCATCACCGCCGTGCCACGTTCAGTATTTGCTAACGCAGCAAGTGCTGGTCAATTTAACTTTGCTTCAGTCTCCTTCACTGGAATTGCAGATGCATGTAAGGGAAAGCTTTTCACTATTAACGCCTACGGTGACACCTCAGCTACGCCGCTGAATATTGCAACCAGTGGTGCGACCTCTTACAACGTTGCAACATTCGTTCTATCTGCAACGATGGGTCAAAGCTCAAGTTACATCTCAACTGGTTCAGTAAACGTGTCAGCCGCAAACGCTAATACCGCTGAAATCGGTTTCCGTGGAACCCAGGCATCATCAGGTGCGGTATTTAAAATTACCGTCCAGACCTCAGATAACTAAAAATAGGAGCTATCACTTACTGTTAAACCAACATTAACTACTTGACTTTGAATCAGTCGTAGTTCAGGCCTAGAAGTCAATCAACATTGGTTGACTTCTAGATCTGTTTAACGGGCGTAGTGGTTTTTCTCTAGAAAAGGTCAAACGAGAACAAAATGAGTATTTTTCGAAAAGGTGTGGAAGAAGAGTTTGACGACTCTGTTTTCTATACCGATGATCCAGCGGAGATTCATGCTGCCCCTGCCTCATCTCGAAACCCAGTTAAGTTCGGCATAATCACATTTATTTCAGTTCTAGGAATCGCCTTCGGTGCAAACCTAGCTTTAAATGTTGGCAACAATAATCGAATCGAATACGGTCAAGGTTTTCAAACCGTGCTTTCCTGTCAGCCTTCGACCACAATCACGGTTACACCTTATGCAGGATTTATAAACCAAACTGGAACTGGAAAATTCACCCTCGATTCAATTTTGCTCGAAAATGTTCATAAGGATTGTGTAAATGATGATTTCACGGTTCGTTTGTACTCAAACACTTCATCAACCCCACTTACTCTCTCTGAAACTGCAACTAGCGTTGGCGTTTACCAAGGATTTCAAGAGTTTAGATTTTGGTTCCGCGATTCAGTAACTGTTACTGCGATGAGCCGCCAATATACAGACGTGGAGTTGTTAAATGACACCTCCACCGTCACGGATTTCAATGACAATCAAACCGCTTTTCTAATTACCTTTGACCCAGATCAAGTCGACAACTTCGCCGACGCTCGGGATGTTTACAAGATTACCCTTGAATCAAGTCCTCATTTAGATTGATTTAAAGTATGAAGCGTGAAGTTTTCCCAAACTCCGATCTCGATCAAGTATGGATTGAGGGAGACTCAAGTGATCCAGAGTTAAAGGTATTACTTACGATCTCAAATTCATTGGGAGAGCACACAGCTTTAATTACCCCATCTGATATCGCCCAAAGCAAAGCAAAGATGTTTGTGCAAGCACCACCAGAGCGAATTACTACTAAGGCTCAACAAAAACAACAAAGATTTGCCAGCATCACAACCTTTATTGGTTATGCATTAAGTGCAATCCTGCTCAGCTTCTCAGCGCTCTCAGTTACCGGATTTGTGAAGGCTCGTGTTGTATTGACTGGCTCAATGTCCCCTGCGATTAACTCTGGTGACATAGTGATTTTAATTCCAACCCAACACCGCGAACCTAAAATAAATGATGTTGTTGCCTATACTGGTAAAAGATTTGATGGTTCATCAGTTGGCACATTTACCCACCGAATTTTATCTGGTGATGCAACAAGTGGATTCTTGGTAAAAGGTGATGCCAACTTAGATCCCGATGTGCAGCGACCAAAGTTGGCAGATATCTCAGGCGTTGTGGTATTTACTCTGCCATTTATTGGCCAGTTCTTAACTCCAAGGGCGCTAATGATCTTTGTGCCATTAATCTTTGGCCTTTGGTTAGTACTTGATGCCTTTAGAAAAGAACGATAAGTGTTCAAGCTTAAGTCCATCCTGATCAGCTTAATCATCGCCCTATTTACTTCCATACCTATTTCAGAGGCAGTTGCAGTTGATGTGCCATTACTTACCTGGGAGCGTGGTCGAATTCAGCAGGTTGTAGTTGGCGGCGGCGCAGTTGAAAACAACTGGGAGATGACATTAGAGGGCATGGATATCTCACCGCTTTCATTTAAGCGAAGCAATGAGGCAAGTGCTGGATATGCAGTATTTACCGTGCAACTGCCAAATGATCTGCCAATTGGTGGCTACACCGTCGTCTCAACCGGAACTAGGTCGCCTCGTACTGTAGTTGCAGGTATAAATGTAATTGAATCATTGTCTTATCAGATTACCGCCGTTCCAAATGATTTAACAAAAGTGCTTGTGATCTTTGTATTCTTAACAGCATTAATTACAACACTGCGCTCTCGTAAGTACGCGAATTACTCCTTCCCATCTACCCAAAATGTGGATATAACAAATCCTTATTTACTGGATGAGAAGTTGATAAATCGAATTAAAAACTTTGCCTATCGCTGGCGCATTAGGACCTTAGCGAATCTGCCAACCTCATTATTTCGTTATCAAATAATTCGAGAGGGAGAGCTGGCCCATCGCCTTTCCAAACCACTGTATGCATTCTTGCCAGTAATTGGTTTTCTAGCTGGTCTAGTTGTTACCAATGAATCACAAAAAGCTGGGGGAGTTGGCTCAGTTGGTGTGGCAATCTTTATCGCTGTTGGTGTTATTGGCGCCTTCGATGCTTTAAGTGGCATGACGGCAACACTTGGCTTTTGGTTATCTCAAATACTAGTTGGCAATATTGCCAGCATCCGAGATGTAATGATTATTGTTTCAGTTTCAATTGCTTGGATTGCACCTGCCTTATTCTCTAGTTTGATTCGAGAAGCTGTTGATTTAGATTTAAAGAAACTACTTAGAGTAGAAATTGGTTTCTATGGTCGCCTACTTGGAGTCCTAACCTCAGCTATCTTTGGCGGATTGCTCTTTTTATTCGGCCAAGTTTTATTAAATTCAGTACTGATGAACTTTACCGAAACTCGCAATGTCTCATTATTGGCAATCTCCTTAGTTGTAATCGCACTGATCTTAAAAGCCGTACTAGATGAAGTTTTGGTCCTGAGTAAGGAGCACACATCAACAAAAGGAATAGTTCGAGATGAGAAGATAACAATTGCCAGGGTTAGCTCACCACAAACCGCATTTGCAGTCTTAATAACCTCATTTTCATTTGCTTACATCTGGACTCAATCTGCTCAAAAATCTGCAATCTCAGCCCTTTTATTTGCCGCACCTTACTTCTTAGTTTTCATCAGAGTCGACAGGCTTAACTTTAAATTAATTGGCAAGGGTCGCAGATACATTTTGGTAGAGCCGATTTTAGTTGCCGCTTTAACCTTGATTATTTATAGCCAGATCTCATCAGTTCCGCTCTTTGCCGACACTAAGGCCGAACTTTTCCTTATTTTGGCCGCACTTCCAGCCTTACTGCATGGAATCTATGGTTTGTTTTGCGATTCAGCCGAGCAACGAGAGATAATTAGCGCATGAAAAAACTAGCTTTTCTGCTGATTTTTCTCTCAGTGACTCGAATCGGTGTTGCATATGCCGAGGAGTCAGTAGCTAATATCAATGGTTCTTTCTTTTTCGGCACATCTTCAAATAGCGCCGGTGATGTTGTTAATGGCGTACTTGCATTATTAATTGGACCAGAGGGAAAAGCTGGCTTACTTGGACCTGCTGGAAAATCTGCCTATGAAGTTGCAAAGGCAAATGGTTTCACTGGAACAGAGGCGCAGTGGTTAGTTTCCCTAACTGGATCAAATGGTGATTCTGCTTATGACATTGCAGTTAAAGAGGCTGGTTTTGTTGGTACTAAAGAAGAATGGCTAAGAAGTTTAATTGGAACACCAGGTGCTTCAGGCGGTGCTGGTGCGGCCGGTGCTGGTGTAACAGTTGCTAATGAGCCTTCTGGTGCTAACTGTTCAAATGGTGGCTACAGATTAACCAGTGCGACTGGTGTCGCCTATGTTTGTAATGGTTCTAATGGTACGGGCGGTGGCTCTGGCGGTGGAAGCATTGGTTATGGCGCCGGTGAGGTAAGTATTGGTGCATGTACTGATACTGCAACAGTTGGTGTGGCAGCACAGTTTAACGGCTCAGATTTTGTAATGGAGAACCTAACCGTCTCTGGTTTAACTAGCACCTGTGCTGGTAAAACATTTAATTTCTACTACGCAATTGATTCAAATACGGCGACAACTCTAAAGAATCCAGCTGGTGTTTACACTCATGGCAGCAGAATCAAATGCACCTTGGATTACCCAGCAACAACTGCAACAAAGGTGCCAGCCGTTGGAGTTTGGGGAAGTGCACCTAACCCACAATTAACAATTACTAGCGCAAACTCAGTTTGCCGGGTCGTTGGTGGTGCTACCGATTTTGATATCGATAAAATCAGTACTGCTGATTACACAAATAAAATTGCCTTTGAGATACTGAGTTCCTAGTGGCTACTAAAGACTCTTCCCAAAACAATGTGCCGAAGGTTTCAAAACTTCCACTTCCAGTAACTGATTCACCACTTGTAATTGATCTGCCCGATGGCCAGAAACTAGTTATTGGCAAAATGTCACAAGGTAGCGTGATCGAAGTTGCCACTTGGCGCGGTACGGGTCGTCCAGACTCTAGAACCTCCAGGTTAATGCTGGGCATGAGCAGCAATCAATCAGCAGATAGCATGGACAAAGATGATAGTGATACAACTGATGCAAAGCCGGTAGCACCAGAATCAGGTATTGATCGCTATGTATTTTTAGCTAAAGAATTTGCGGTAAAGATTTGGAAAACAGTTAAACCGGTACTAGCAAAAGTTACGCCAGTTACAAAAAAATTGATCACTGCATTACAACGCAGGGGATTGCCAAAGATTAAATTAAGGAAACGGTCTAAATCTCCTACAGTTTCAGTTGTAAGTGCAGTTGAAAACTCTGAAATTGATGCTTGGCTTAATAAGATCACTGAAAAAGCAGAACGATCTGTGGCTTTGTCAGCGAGTAGGGCAGCAACTCCTAATTCGAAGAAGAAAAGCACTTCTAAGGCTCGCAAGCCGGTCAAAAAGAAGAAAGCCTCAAGGTAGACTTCACACATGAGAAATAAATGGATCCCTCGCGTTCTAGTACTAGCACTTGTTATTGGTGTGTTTATGGGATTTGGATTTCGAATTAATCACTTGCAAGGTGGCATTGGTAGCGCACTTGGATCTGCTAAATCATCACTAGCCGTCTACAAGCATGGCACCAGCGCTGAGGTTGGTTCAAAGATTATTGTAAATGTTAAGGGCACAGGCCCAGAGCTTGGAATAGTTAAATCTGCCACCGATACAACTGTGGATGTAGATCTTGGCGAGAAATTCCTTAGAGTCGAAAAAACTGAAGTCCTAGGTAAATTACTTGCAGTAATTCCATTTTTTGGAACCGTTTTAGGAATCGTCGGACTTTAAGTTAATTTGCTCCTTTAGGGGCAAGTGTTAATCGCAATACAAAGCTCTCTGGCTTTAACTTATCGCTGGCGCTTAAATCAAGGGTTGCATTCTCAAAGTAGGAAATCTTTGATTTTTTAATCGCAACGCTAATTCCAATTGCTCGCATCTTTCCCGTATCTTCATTCTCATTTGCTGAGAAACCGCTAACTATTCGCGCATACATAACTTCAGATAGTGGTGAGAGCTTCTCATTTGTAATAAAGGTTTTAATGTCTTTTTCGATTGCAGCGGCATCAAAGGTGTCATAAGTAAGCACTAAGCCTTTAATGTAATTAGAGCCCGCTATCTTGCCTACACTTCCAGAGCCCATCACTACACCAGAGGTCAATGCCGGCACGAATGAAATGGTGGCTAAAAAGATAACCATTAGGGCAAGAAATGAGTCAGCGAATAACCAACCAGCCTGGCTAGTGGCATCCTCTTCCTCGATGCGGATGCGTTTACGCGCCACGATCTACTTTCTTCGTTGTCTTAGCTAGGTTCTTTGCCACATCTTCCAAGGCATCCGTAGCGTTTAGTAACTTAGCAATGGCACCTGCTAGTGAGGCGTTCATGCTGACATTAGTTGCCTTCTGCTTATCAAATAAGAAGGTGTTTATCTCAACGGCTAAACCAATGCGCTCGCGCTCTATCTGTTGGTCAAATGACGCTTGTTGCTCTGTAGCGCGCTTACCAAATACAGACGCAATCAAGGTCAAAATGATTACAATTAAAATGATAACAAAGTCTAAGAATGCAACGTGAGAGATCTGCCATTCAGTGCCTAGGTAGCCGTAGCCGTTCTCCCAGAAATCAAGGAAGTTAACAACATCTGCGCCATTTTCGGCAACATATCTAGAGAAGGCTGAGGTTGCCTGACCCACTGCTGCCCAAGTTAAAGCAACAGGTGCGAAAACTAATACATTTCGAATCAAGGTTAGTAAACGTGCCCATCTAGCTACAGCAATACCTTCGGTAATTTCAGGCTGTGGCAGGTACTCAACTGGATTCATGGAAGCCCAAATATGTAAGTTTTTCTTCTCACGAAGGGAAGTTGATAGCCCATTCACATAAGGATCCCGACTCACTTGATATTTACGTGCCCAAAAATCTACTTGGTCAGCAAGTTCGATGTGCTTCTTGCTATTACTTACTCTGCGTTTGGTAGCCATGATCTCCCTAGGTTATTAGAAATATTTGAATAAAGCCAATGAGCTACGGTGTGAAATTATAAAATGGAGTTGGCCCTATTCGACCGTCACTAGTTTCAATAAAAATAATACCCGCGCTTACCCCTCCAGCATCAAAAGTGATTTTTGTGTCAGAGTTGAGAGTGAATGGCGTCAATTCACTGAAATTCAAGACAACTCTTGTTGTACCAGTAAAGCCAGAGCCAATAATTTCATAGTACGGCTCTATAGTTTGAAAGTTTCCATTTACTAAAACAGTTCTCCTGTCAAAAAATGAAATAGAGGTTATTGCAGGAATAGTCAGAGTCGTCGTTTCCAGTGCATTACCTTGATTGAGCGGAATCATGCTTGGGTAGAGTTGAACCTGCAATGGCCTTGATACAAACCTTGAAAAGGTTACAGTGGCAGTATCTGAGTAAGTGATTAAATAATTAAGAGTTGCAGCCTTAGTGGCAACTAACTTGCAAGTACCAACTGATGTAACTGTTAGAACTTCTGATGAAACCGAACATCCACTTGCGCTTCCTCCTGTTGCAATTGCATAAGTTACTGTTCCTGTGTCAGATCCACCCAGAGTTGTGATCTTCATAGTTGCAGTGCCAGTTTCATAAACACCAAGAACAGATGAAACGGTTAAAGTATCCTGCCGTGCTTTATTGATTGTAAAAGTACTAGTTTGGTAGTCAACCCAAACGTAATTAGATGTATCAACATTGTTTGCTAGAACTAGAGCACTTGGCGTAATCGTAAATGTTCCGGCATTTGTTGGTTTAGTTACGGTAGCAATT
>CAITID010000117.1 GCA_903892335.1 uncultured Actinomycetes bacterium | reverse complement strand
CGAGTGCAAACCACATCCACTCAAAAGAGTTGAGCATTCTCCATAGCTCTTTATAGAGCGGGATTGAATCTTGTCCTGCAAAAGATAAAACAATAAAGAAAACATGTGCACCGATGCCATATAAAGACCAAGGTCCTAGATTGCGATGCCAAGTGACAAGGCGATCATGGCCCACTCCCCGCTCCACCCATGGAATGCGTGCCACTAAAAAGATTCCAACGATTGCAAGGTATGTGCCGACTAATGCAGAAAGGCGTGAGAAAGAAGCAAGGGATGCATAAAGGGAAGTGAAATCACTTTTGCGCACCGTTGTTAACTGCAGCGCCAGAGTTAAACCAAGACCTGCGCCAAGTAATAGCGCTGCCCAATCGGTGCCAGCCGATGAATGCTTATAGATGCGCGTTGGTTGGGTCATGGCACTATTACACCGCGCCAACGTGAGAACTAACCGAAGGATAGCGGTGTGCCGGCCGCGAATGACTTACTTAAGGTCAGGGTTGTATGGATCTAGGCGCTTCAATTCGGCTTCAGCATGTCCAATATCGGCTGGGGCGGCCGCAGGATTAATCGACCAGCGCTGCCAAATTTCAAAAGTGTCTGGATAGATTCTTGACGCATCGCGCAAAACATCAATAGATCTCTCATCCAACTTATTTTGGCTCAAAATACTCGCGACATATAGAAAACGGCTTCGATCTAATGGCTGCAAATAAGCTGATGGCTGTATTACATCTGCATCACCACTTTGAAGAGCCTTATAAAATTTATTAGCTGCAATATATGGTGGAAATGCAATTGCGATTCCTGCACCCGTGAACACAAAAGTTAGCACGACTGCCAGGGCAGAAATCTTTTGAACTGCCAGATGACTTTTTCTTGAATTCTTCTGAATTTGAAACTGTGAAGATTCTCGAAAATTAATTTCATAACCAATCAGAAAACCAGTTAAAGTCCATCCCCAAACACCAATACCAAGTTGGTTAATACTTATTAGTGACTGGGCTTGATAGGCAACCCAAGCTGAAACCAAGGCCGCAAATAAAACATCAAATTCACTCTTGCGCTTTATGACTCTAAGAATAGAACTGAGTGCTAAACCAACAAATGCCAAATAAAGAAGTAGGAGTGGTAATCCGCCACTAGCACCGATATCTAAGGGGATACTATGAGCTGTGTCAGCGACAATCGTTGAAGCATTTACTGATGCGATTGCTGCTGTGCGTGACCTTCTGTACCAATCACCAAAGCCATCCATGCCCACACCAAAAAAAGGATGATTGAGAATCATATTGATAGCACCGCGCCAATAGAAGCCGCGCGCCTGCAATGAAGACTTGTAAATTACCTCTGCTAGCGGGCCCTGATTAAGTATTCCCAACAAAATGGTGACTACTGATGAAATAAAAATACCAATAAATGTCCAGCCTAGGACTAAATGATTCTTTTTGAAAAGAAAAATGATAAATCCGGCAGCAAATCCAGCTGAAAAATTTAAAAATCCTTGTTGCGAGCTGATTGAAACAACATAAATCGCAAGCACGCTAATCAAACCAAATGTCACTTTGGTTACAATTTTAAATGAGCCAAATATAGCTAACGTCAATGATGTCGCAGCCGTAATTCCCATAAATGCTGATTGGAAGTTTGGGTTACCAAAAGAGCCAAACACATTTGATCCATATGAATTATCAAATTCATAAAAATCATACCCTTTAGATTGCAAAATACCGTAAATTCCTAAAATTAATCCAACAGTTATCAAAGCCCCCAAGTATCGCCTAATCAGCAAATTACTTGCAGATCTTAAACTGGCCAAAAGTAAGAAAACTAAACTCAAATACGCAATGAAACCTGTATTGCGCGAAGGGATTCCATAAAACTTGATTGCAAAGTTTCGAGAATCAACTAACAACACAAGAGTTAATTGAAGAATAAAGAGAGCAGCAATAATAAGAACGGCTCTATAGTTATTGTTTCGTAAGAAATCTCTCTGTGAGAACGCCAAACCTGCAGAAATAAAACTCAAGAAAATCAATGAGCAAAGCTTAGGAAGGTTTACTGGGTCCACTGAATTAAACGGAGTAACTAAAAGAGTAATCGCAGTCACCGCAATTAACACATACATTCCTAGGTATCGATTAGCTGCCGCCTCTTTCATAAAGCACAGCCTACTTAATCACCTCCAGAAAAGGCCGAAACCCGGCCCCCACCGAAGTGGGAACCGGGTTTCGGTTCTAGATCTTTATCAGATCAAAGGGGGCTTACGCCTTTACCTTCTTCTGGATCTTGATTACTAGGTTAGTCAACGCTGTCAACTGGGACTTT
>CAITID010000116.1 GCA_903892335.1 uncultured Actinomycetes bacterium | reverse complement strand
TAATAACTGGTACCTGATTAATAACCTCATCGCCTGAAATACCAATTAATTCACCAGAAACAATTTTTGCAAACTCTTTAGCGGTTATTTTTATCATTTTAAATCACGACCAGCCATTAACTGCGATATTGCACTTTGTAACTCAATTTGATCATCAAATGGCTGGATTTGCCCAGCTACTTCCTGTCCGCTCTCGTGCCCTTTGCCTAGTATTAAAATCGTATCGCCAGCCTTTGCAACAGATACTGCATGTTTTATTGCCAGCTTGCGGTCGGTGATAATCATATTTGGTTCTTGAATCTTATTACTTCCCACCATTTGGGAGATGATTAACTCCGCTGACTCACCTCTTGGGTTATCACTTGTAAAAATAGCAACATCAGAGCCACCCAATAATGAATTACCCATTATTGGTCGTTTACTCATATCTCGATCACCGCCACATCCCAGCAAAGCAATTACCTTGCCCGTTGTAAAAGTACGAGCGGTTGCTAATACGCGATCAACTGCATCTGGAGTATGTGCATAATCAACGATGGCATTAAAACTTTGCCCAAGATTTACCTTGGCTAAGCGCCCAGGAACATTTTTCAACGCCGGGATCACCTTTTCAATTTGCGCCATAGAAAGGCCAGTTTGCGCAGTGATCGCAACGGCGATGAGTAAATTATCTAGATTAAAATCCCCTAGCAATCCAAAATTACAGTTAATTACGGCAACACCACGGTGGGCAATTGAGATCGCATAACCATCAGCTGTTGGTTTATAGGAAAGATAATGCCAATCGGCTGTCACATCATCGCGAGAAACTGTTGTTAGTTTGCCTTTAACCTCTGAGCAAAGTCGCTTTCCATAGGAATCATCGATATTTACAATTGCATGATCACTTAACTCTGCTGTGAACAATTTCGCCTTAGCTAAGTAGTAACTTTCCATATCTCCATGAAAATCTAAATGATCTTGAGTCAGATTAGTAAAGGCAGCAACCTTAAAATGTGCACCATTAACTCGACCTTGCACTAGCGCATGGCTACTAACCTCCATTGAAAGATGAGTAGCATTACTTTGTAACATTAGGGCTGCAATTGATTGCAGCTCGGTTGCCTCTGGAGTTGTTCGCGCCGATTCAAATTTGCGCTCTCCAACTTCAACGCCAATTGTTCCGATGATGCCGCTAGTAAAACCAGATAATTGCCACAACTGCTTAACTAAATTGGCGCTAGTGGTTTTTCCATTTGTGCCAGTTATTCCAACCGCGGTTAATGAATTAAAGGGTGAATCGTTAAACCAGGCGGCTAGCGCACCCACTATCTGCCTTGGATTTTCTCGCTTAAAAGTTGGAATCTCACATGCAAGAACCCCATCGGATAGAACCGCTACTGCGCCATTTTTAATCGCAATGTCTAAGAAATCTAAACCATGATTTTTTGCACCCGGTAGAGCTATAAAGAGATCGCCAGGTTTTATTGATTGCGCACTTAAACTGATGCCAGTTATAAAGAGTTCAGTGGGAAATAATTGTGGATCAAAATCCATCAAATTCTTTGCTGAAATTTCTGGGCGATCCCACATATTATTGATTCTTCTCTGGTTGCTTCTTGGGTTTCTTATTTGCATCCCCTTGCGCAAATAAGTTCTTCGCTGGCGCTGTTGGCTTAACCTTTTCATTTTGCAAAACAAAGCTCATCACTTTTTTAAATACTGGCCCAGCAAGTACTCCACCCCAGTGCATTCCCTTTGGATCTTGGATAGTCACACTCACTACGTATTTCGGTGCATCAGCAGGTGCAAAACCAATGAAGGTTGCGGTGTATCCGCTGTAACAACCACATGCTGTGCTGTATCGCTGCGCAGTACCAGTCTTTCCAGCAACTCGATAACCTGAGATTGCAGCAGTTGGCGCGGTACCTGTTTTTGAAACTACACCCTCCATCATCAGGCGCATCTTCGCCGCAGTTTCATCACTTAATACTCGAACTCCCTCAACCTTCTTTGCTGGCGTATACCTGCCACTTTGATCTACTACGCCAGCCAAAATTGTGGGATTTACTTTAATTCCATTATTGGCAATTGTTGCAAACACTGATGTTGATTGCAGCGCAGTTACTGAATAACCCTGACCAAATGAGATTGTTGGAAGTGAAACACCAGACCAATCTTTAACTGGATGCAGGATTCCAGCTGACTCACCAGCTATTTTGGAGTTTGTACTCTCACCAATTCCAAATTTGCTCAGATAATTATAAAGTTTATCTTTACCAAGTAACTGCCCAATTTTAATTGATCCAGTATTGCTGGAGACTGCTAATAACTTAGTTGTTGTCATCTGCTCGGTTGGATGTTTCTCATGATCACTAAAGGTGCGGTCATAGATCTTCATTGAGTAAGGAACCGTAAACACGGTATTTGGCGTTATTTTCTGCTCTTCTAATGCTGCAGCTACTGTAATAACTTTGCCAGTAGAGCCAGGTTCATATACCTCTTGTACCGCTGGATTATTTAAAGTATCCAAAGTTATTTTCTTTGTGCTGTTTGGGTCAAAAGTTGGCGCACTTGCCTGTGCCAAGATATGGCCCGTTTTTGGATCCATCACAATTACGGTGCCAGATTTAGCCCTTGATGATGAAACCGCTTGATTAATTGCATTTTGAGCAACCCATTGCACATCTTGATCAATTGTTAATCTAATACTTGTGCCAGATTTTGCTTCTACCTGCACCTCTTGTGAACCAGGAATAATGCTGCCGCGACCATTTGCATATCGATACTCACCATTTACACCACTTAGCATTGGATTTAAAGATGATTCAACTCCCGATGCGCCAACTCCAGCATCATTAATGATTCCAATTAAAGATGCAGTAAGTGATCCACTTGGGTAATCGCGGATGTATGAACGCTCTGGAATAAACCCACTGATTCGCTTTGAAATTCCCTTCTTCTGCGCCATCACAGTTTTATTGTAATTTGAAACAACCGTATAAATCTTCTCCCATATTGCCGGCGTTACATCTTTAGCAATAATCACATATCGTTTAGTGCCAGTAATTTGTGGCAATAGTTGATCTGGCGTCATTCCTAAAATTGGAGCAACTAAATTTGCGGCTGTTAGTGGATCATTTATCAACATCTGATCAACTGCAATGTTGATCGCTGACACACTTCTAGCTAATTCAACACCGTTAACATCATAGATTGTGCCCCGCGGTGCAAGTAAGGTTGCAGATTTAGTTAACTCATTTTGAGCCCGATCCACATACCCACTGGCCCGGATCGCCTGCAGATCAATTAGGCGCAGGGCAAAAAGTAAAAGTACAATTAAAGCAAAGGCAACAATTTTTCTAATTCGCTCCTGGACTAGTTGCTGATGGGTTAACTCTAAATTTTTCATGGTTTCAAACCACCCCCAGTTAGATCTAGGAATCTGGGATTGGTATTAACAATCATTCCTAATTTCATGGCATTTTCGGCCAACTTTGCCGGTGATGATTTTTCAGATACCTCTTTTAATATTGC
>CAITID010000115.1 GCA_903892335.1 uncultured Actinomycetes bacterium | reverse complement strand
TGGGGAACTTGGTTAATTTTAAAGAAGGTTCCTACAACTCCAGGTGCTCAAGATTTAAGTAAGAGTTAAACTCCAATAAAACAAGCTTTTAATTGACCTTCAGCTTTAGCTGATTCAACAAAAAGCAACTCATCACCGGCTGAAAGAAGATCGTGCTCTTGCGGTGCGATTACTCGACCATCTCGCACAATTGCGGCAAGGGATGAATCTTGTGGCAACTCTATTTCGCCAACAGTTTTACCACAGCACTTCGCGTTATCGGGAAGTGTAATTTCAACTAGGTTTGCTTCACCTTTTCTAAATGAGAATAATCTAACAACATCACCAACACTTACCGCCTCTTCAACAAGAGCAGAGATAATTCGTGGTGTGGAAACGGCAACATCAACACCCCATGAGGAGTCAAACATCCACTCATTTTTTGGGTGATTAACTCGAGCAACTACGCGAGGTACTCCGTACTCGGTTTTTCCAAGCAGTGATGCAACTAAATTAACTTTGTCATCACCAGTTGCGGCCACTAAAACTTGGCAGCCATCTAATTTAGCTAGATCTAATGAGGTAATTTCACAGGCATCAGCTAGAAGCCATTCAGCAGTTGGCACCGAGTCCATCTTTAAAGCTTTTGGATCTCGATCAATTAATAGAACTTGATGGCCATTTTCTAGTAGCTCACGAGCAATCGCACGACCTACATTTCCGGCGCCAGCAATAGCAATTCTCATTTTATTTTCCATCCGGTGATTTAGCTAAGGTTTTTTCGATATTTGAAATCTCTTTATCGCTGGCTATTACATGCACTAGATCGCCCTCTTGCAATACTGTGTGTTGATCTGGAATTAAGGCTTCACCTAATCTGGTTATAAATGCAACACGCGCATTGGTGTTTTTCTCAATCAGATTTACCGCCTCACCATACCAACCGGCCTGCAGATGGACCTCAATTAATTGCACAGTTCCAGTTGCATCTCGCCACTCTGATTTTGATCCAGTTGGTGTTAAGCGACGCATAATCTGATCGGTAGTCCATAACACGGTTGCTACAGTTGGAATACCTAGACGTTGGTAGATTTCAGCTCTACCTGGATCATAAATTCGAGCAACTACATTTCCAACTCCAAAAGTTTCGCGTGCTACTCGAGCAGCTAAAATATTTGAATTATCACCATTTGAAACCGCAGCGAAGGCATCAGCTTTTTCAATTCCGGCCTCTAGCAAGGTATCTCGATCAAAGCCAACACCAGCAATTGTTCGACCATTGAAATCTGCGCCTAAACGACGAAATGCTTCGCGATTTTGATCAATTACAGCGACGGTGTGACCAGCTTTTTCTAAATCAATCGCCAAGGTAGAGCCGACTCGACCGCATCCCATGATTACAACGTGCACGGAGTACAACTTACACCCGTACTCTACGACTTGTGGAATTAGACGCTGGCGAACGGTTAAAAGTAGGCGAAATTCTCGAGGTTGAAATTGGACCGGTTGCTCATGGCGGACATTTTGTTGCCAAACACAATGGCCAGGTTATTTTTGTAAGACATGTGATTACGGGTGAGCGAGCGAAGATAAAAATCACTGCAGTAAATTCAAAGATTGCCCACGCTGATCTATTTGAACTGATTACTCCAGCAGCAGAGCGAGTTTCAGCTCCTTGTAAATACGCCGGCACATGTGGTGGCTGCGATTTCCAACATATTTCATTGAGTGCGCAAGTTAATTTCAAGCGAGCCATTGTTTTGGAACAATTCTTACGTATTGGAAAAATAGATTTAATTGCTGAAGGTTTTGAATTACCTATGCATCAGTTAACACCAAATGATGGTTTGCATTGGCGCACTAGAATGGATTTTGCAGTTTCACCACAAGGCAAAATTGGTTTCTTTGGTGCCCGCAGCAACACAGTCGTTGAAATAGATGATTGTTTGATCGCCGATGAGCGCATGAAGGTAGCTGACTTGGTAGGCAGAAATTGGAAATCAGATGCACGAGTTGAGGTTGCAGTTTCAAGTACTTCAGAGATTTCAGTAATGCGATCGGGTCGAAGTATTAGTGGTCCAACACAGTTAACCGAACAAGTAGATGGAAACTCATTTCGAATCTCACCTGTTGCATTTTGGCAAAGCCATCGAAATGCACCAAGCACATTGGTAAAGGCCGCACTTGCCCAACTATCTGCTAAACCCGGGGATTGGATTTGTGATCTTTACTCTGGAGTTGGTTTATTTGCAGCCCAAATTTTGCATCAAGTTGGTAAGCAGGGCGTGGTTACTTTAATTGAGAGTGATAAAACTGCGATCGCTGATGCTAGAAAGATATTTGCAAAGCATGAGAATGTAAATATTTATGCTGGCTTGGTAGATCAACAGCTGGTACAAGTAAAGCGAGCAAATGCAATTTTGCTTGATCCACCTCGCACAGGTGCTGGTGAATCGGTGATTAAACAAATGGTAAAACTTAGACCACGCAAAATTGTTTATGTTGCATGTGATCCGGCAGCACTTGCAAGAGATGCTAAATATTTAAAAGAGAGCGGTTATAAGTTAGATCACATAGAAGGCTTTGACTTATTTCCAATGACTCAGCACATGGAATGCGTGGCTGGATTTTCACCAGCAAACCAGTAAGATTTAGGTATTCCTTAAACAAAGATTAGGTGGTGGCGAATGAGTAAAAACTCCTTTAACGCCAAAACCACCCTAGAAGTTTCCGGCAAAACATATGAAATATTTGATATCACTACTTTGGCCCAAGCTAAAGATCTGCCTTTCTCTTTAAAAGTATTACTGGAGAATTTACTTCGCACTGAAGATGGTGCAAATATCACCGCCGAGCAGATCAAAGCATTAGCTGCTTGGGATCCGGCCGCTGAACCTGATACTGAAATTCAATTTACGCCAGCGCGTGTAATCATGCAGGATTTTACTGGTGTGCCATGCATCGTTGATTTAGCAACAATGCGAGAAGCAATTGTTGAATTAGGTGGCGATCCGGCAAAGGTAAATCCACTTTCACCAGCTGAGTTAGTAATTGATCACTCAGTTATTGCCGATAAATTTGGAACTGCAGATTCATTTGAACAAAACACTGATATTGAGTACCAGCGAAATCAAGAGCGCTACCGTTTCCTGCGATGGGGTCAAACCGCATTTGATGAATTTAAGGTTGTGCCACCTGGAACTGGCATTGTTCACCAAGTAAATATTGAGTTCTTAGCGCGCGTAGTAATGACTAGAAGCGTTAATGGCACATTGCGTGCATATCCTGACACTGTAGTTGGAACCGATTCTCACACCACGATGGTTAATGGTTTAGGTGTACTTGGGTGGGGAGTTGGCGGCATTGAAGCAGAGGCGGCGCTACTTGGCCAACCAGTTTCAATGTTAATTCCAAAGGTCGTCGGCTTTAAATTAAATGGTCAATTACCAACTGGCACAACTGCTACCGATTTAGTTTTAACAATCACCGAGATGCTGCGCAAACATGGCGTAGTTGGAAAGTTTGTTGAATTTTATGGTCCTGGCGTATCTGCTCTACCAATGGCCAATCGAGTGACAATTGGAAATATGTCACCAGAATATGGTTCAACAGTTGCTATCTTCCCAATTGATGGTGAAACGCTGAAGTACTTGCGCCTGACTGGTCGCAGTGATGATCAAATCGCATTAGTTGAAAGTTATGCCAAGAAGCAAGGGTTGTGGCATGACCCATCTGCTGCGCCAAGATTCTCAGAACATATTGAGTTAGATCTATCAACAATTGTGCCTTCGATTGCTGGCCCTAAGCGCCCTCAAGATCGCATTGCGTTAACTGACTCCAAGGCAGCACTGGCAAAGTCATTACCTGGTTATTTAAGCGATAAGACGAGTGAAAACCCAATTGCAATAAAGGTTGGCGCTACTGATACCACGATAAAAAATGGCGATGTGGTCATCGCTTCAATAACCTCTTGTACCAATACTTCAAATCCATCAGTAATGATCGGCGCAGCACTGCTTGCAAAGAAGGCAGTTGAAAAAGGTTTGAAGTCCAAACCATGGGTAAAAACCACATTGGCACCTGGCTCAAAAGTAGTAACTGATTACTATGACAAAGCTGGCCTAACGAAATACATGGAAGATTTAGGTTTTAACTTAGTTG